>CAZUTR010000221.1:0-4839 GCA_964623545.1 uncultured Pirellulales bacterium
CCTGCAAAAGATTGTGACCAGGTGCAGAAATCTAAATGTCATTCCTGCGGAAGCAGGAATCCAAAGATATTTAGCACCCCAATTTATTGGGGGGTTTTTTAGCCCCTTGCACCGCAACTTGTGCCATAGATAGGGGTTGATTAATATTGTTTCCTCTCAAGATAATTCAGCGCCTTCTCGAGTATTTTCCCTGCCACCGGGGCCGCCACGGTGCCGCCGGTATATCCCTTGCCGAGCTTGATATTTGGCTTGCGGATGGAAACCAAAACCATAACAGCCGGCTGCTCGGCCGGAGCACCTGCAACAAACGATGCTATGTAATCACGCTCAGAGTATCCTCGCTCGCTGCTCTTGGCGATATTCGCTGTCCCGGTCTTGCCGAACACCTGCCATTTATCAAGCTTAGCTTTCTTCCCGGTCCCTTCTTCGACCACGCCGGTCAGCGCCTCGGTGACAATCCACTTCGCAACCTCCGGCTTTACAATATAGGCAATGTCACTATGTACCAAAGCCGGCCGATTCAGTTCACTTATCTCTCCGTCGTTATCGACAATCGCCTTAACTACGTGCAGCCGAACAGGTCGTCCTTCATTGGCGAGGATGCAGAACGCCCTGATTAACTGAATCGCCGTTACCGAAATCTCCTGGCCGAAGGGTATTCGTGTCACGCTGTAACCCGTCCATTTACTCACCGGCCATAGCAGACCTTCCCCTTCGCCCGGTAAATCAATCCCCGTCCTCTTACCGAACCCAAAAAGCTTCAGTCCCCTGTATAGCTTTCCCTTGCCGAGCCGCTGACCGATTTTAGCCATCCCGATATTGCTCGAATGAACTAAAATCTCTCGTACTGTAAAATCACCGAATTCATGATTTCCGTATTCACCGATATGCCCGAATCCTTTTCCATGATAGTGACCCCGCTCGCAGAATATCTTTTCCTCCAGAGTTACAACATCGTTATCGATTGCAATTGCAGCAGCTATCGGCTTAAGAACACTACCCGGTTCAAACTGGTCCGTTATCGCTCGATTGCAGAACGTGTTCGGGTCGGTATAACGCGCCTCGCCGGGCTCGAAATCAGGTAGTGACACCATTGCAAGGATTTCACCGCTCGCTACTGACACCACAATCGCCACCGCCGACTCCGCCTCGTAGCTTTCATACTGTTTCTTTAATTCAGATAGCGCAAACTGCTGAATCGTCGCATCGATAGTTAAGATAATACCCACACCATCTTTTAATTGGCTGTATTTATACTCCTGATGCTGGCTCTGCTGTCCCATCCCAAAACTGCCCTGATAGGGACGAAGTGGCCGACGAAATGCATCCGCGAGGAAAAAATCCCGACCTGCAGAACCGCTGAGCTCCTTGTTGTATTGTGCCTCAATGCCGCCCAGTCCTCGATTATCGACACTTGTAAATCCAACAACGTGCGCGGCAAGCCCTCCCATCGGATAATGTCTCTGCCAGTCGGACTCAACACCGATACCATAAATTCTCCTGGCGCTCTTACACTCTTCGGCATCGGCCCCGACCTTGATTTTTACATAACCCTGATTATTGCTTTCCGTAATAAGTTTGCAGATTTCATGAGCACCGATATTCACTATAGGGGCAAGTTCGTTAGACGCATCCTTCGCGTCTTTGATAATCCTCGGCTCGGCGAAAATCGCCTGGATTTTATTACTCGCTGCTAACACCCTGCCTCGACAGTCGAGGATAACACCACGCTGAGGCCTGATTATTATTCGTCCCCGATGTTGCCTTGCGCAGGCTGACCGATAATAATCATTTCGAAAGAATTGCAGATAAAAACACCGCCCCGCCAGTGACAAAAATGCCACGATTAAAAGCGTCATAAAAACAATATCAATGCGGACGCTCTTTACTTTTTCATCTAACCGTGAAATAAATTTCCCGACTCCTCTCATTTTCTTATCAGTCCTCAAGATGTTTTGCAACAATCGTCGGACTTATCAAATTCTCGAATCGCAGTTGTTTGTTACCGAGCTGTTGTTTCAATCGACTTTGCTCCGCTCTCTGATTACAAAGCTTGTAATAAACGCGGTTGTTCGCGCTGCGAAGACAAACGGCAAATATCGAAACAGCGGTAAGGTAAAAAATAACAAAAACAAAGCAAAATCGTATCTTCATTTTCGCATCAATACCGGAATTCCTTCGAACTGTTTGATTATTGATACCTGAGTTATCAAAAAAATATTTAGCCCCACGTTTTACGTGGGGTTGATTAGCCCTGGGACCTGTGCCCAGGGCAATGTCTTTTACACCACGCATGGCTGGGGTTGCTCTTATCCCTTATCGAGCTGGCAGCCTCAAACGCATCCCAACAACCAAAACATCTTCTTCAGCTATAATCTTGGAGTTCAGCTCTGCTATCTCTTCGTATCTCGTACCGTCCCCAAGCTGCTCGCTCGCTATTCTCCACAAACTATCACCATCCTTCACAACGTAAAATCCGCCCCTCCTCACTTTTTGCTTCTTTGAAGATTGTTTCAGTTTGACAGGTTCAGCCCTCTCGTCCGAAGAACCGGCTGAAACAATGCTCTGTGTTCCCACACCCGGCGGTGCCGGTATGAAAAGCTTTTGCCCCTCAGAAACTTCATCAGGTGAAACCAGATTCCGTGCGTTGGCCTGGTATATCCACTCAATATTTTTTAATCTGTTACCCTCCTCGGCACCATAAAACTTCTTCGCTATAACTGCTAAGTTGTCCCCACTCTGTACTACATATACCTTTGGCCACTCCCCCCTGCTTGATTTCACATCGCCGCTTTTTTTCTTTTGCTCTTTCAACAAATCTGGCTTGACCACAGAACCATTCTTGGCAGCCGCAGTTGTCTTGGGAAGCGGTCTCGAGTACCGAACTCCCTGTTCAGCATTCTGTCCTTGAGCTGTCTCCAAACGTGCCGCGGCTCGTCTTGCGGTTTCATTTATCGCCTTTCGCTCCTTGGCCGCTATCGCTGGAGGACCGTTTTGAACCTGAACCATATTCGACGTCAGTTCATTGTTGTTTTTGTCATTGCTGAATCGCGGCAGGCCGTTAATCACGAATGCAATCAAAAATATGAAAACCAGACCTAAAAGTAATCCAATCTTGGCATCCGAAGTCATGCGACAAACTCCGTTTTGTTCTATTGTTTCTGTGCTATCCTAAGTTTCGCGCTTCTCGCCCGACGATTTTTCGCCACCTCTTCACGTGACGGCACAAGCGGTTTTTTCGTGATGATTCTGTAGATGCCGTCCTTGTCATTCCGCTTAAAATCGTCCTTAACCACTTTATCTTCCAGGCTGTGATAGCTGATAACAGCTACATACCCGTCTTTTTTCAAAAGCTCACCAGCCGAGCAAAGCAGCTTTTCCAGATTCTCCAGCTCATTATTGACCGCGATTCTCAACGCCTGAAAGCACCTCGTTGCCGGATGTATCCTTGATTTTCGACCTTTCTCCGGCTGTCCAAGCGCCTTACACACTATCGCTGCCAGCTCTCCGGTCGTCTTCACCGGCCTCTGGCGCCGATACTGCACGATGAACCGCGCAATACGCCGTGAGCCCCTGTCCTGGCCGTATTTATATATCAAATCTGCCAGGGCCTTCTCGTCAGCTTCTTTAATTATATCGGCAGCACTCCTCGTTAATCTTTTATCCAATCTCATATCCAGAGGCATATTCTTCTGAAAACTCAGACCCATCTCGACATCATCCAGTTGTGCCGAGCAAACCCCCAAATCCGCCAGTATAAAATCGACCTTTTCTATTCCCTGCCCGCGCACCTCCTCTGCTGTTTCCGAAAAGTTACAATTCAGCAGAATCACCTTGCAGGCGAGCTCACCTAACCGCAAACGGGCCACCTCCAGCGCCTTTTCATCCACATCAAGCCCGATTATTGCCCCCTCAGCCCCTAAAAATTGGCCGAACAGTTCACTATGACCTCCGTGCCCTATGGTTGCATCAACCATCACCCCATCCTGCGGCAAGTGTATCTGCTCGGCCAACGTATTCGCCAAAACCGGTATATGTTCAACTATCCCATCATTCACTTTTACCCCATAAATTCCCCGCACCTACAATTAGAATTCGTCGTCCTGACGTCTCTATTATCTCAATTACCCAAAAGGACTGTTCCAAACCAGCATAGCCTGCAATTCTAAAGTAGGTGCGGGACGCACAGCATATAACTTCTCAGCATACGGCTACTGTAGCTTTCCTTTTCAGCTTCTTGACTGACGGCGAAAATCCAACATCGCTAAATGCAATATCGACCTTTTTCAGCCGGCCCAGCCGCTCATTTAGAATCGCCAGCGAGGCAAATGTCTGCTCGTCAACAGGCCTCTTGCCTGCAAGACTTTCCTTCACAATCTTATGATGGTTCACATCCCTTCCAATCATTTTGCCTCCATTTCAAATATCAGAGTTCTTCATTTTGTTTTTGCAATAAAATCTGCCGTGCCCGTGCCATCCGCTGCTGATACTGGCCCATATTCTCGGCAAGATATTGTTCCCAGTCTTCGCTGTTCCACAATTCGATATGGTCCCTCACACCCAAAAGCGTAACCTCATTTTTCAGTCCTGCTCTTTTTCGAAGTTTTTCATTGAGCTGCAATCGTCCTTGCCCGTCGAGTTCCACCTTTGAAGTCAAGGCCGAGCTCATTCTTTCGAACGTCACCGCCTCGTCCGGCGCTGTCGCTCTGCTCTCAATGGTGCTCGCTACTCGTTCGTAACATTTTTCAGGATACAGACAGAGTATGCCGTTCGCTCCGAGCACAAGATAGAAATTGCTGCCATGCTCGTCGGCATCGATTTGGTTCCTCAGCTTACTTG
>CAZUTR010000222.1:0-539 GCA_964623545.1 uncultured Pirellulales bacterium
CGTCTGACGGTTAACAAGTTTAAGGAATCTGCCCTTGAGCTTCTTGAGAAAGTAAAGTCCGCTGGTTGTGTGGATAGTAAGCTTGCTGATGAAATCAAAAATGCTGTGTTGGCAAACGAGCCAAAACAGGAAGCGATTGAACAGCAGAGGGTCAGGATAGATAAGATTAAAAACCAGTGTAGTAAAAGTAAGTGCGAAGATTGCGAGCGGCTGTTGGCTGTCGCCGACTATCTTGTCAGAAAGAGTGTTTGGGCTCTTGGTGGTGATGGTTGGGCTTACGATATTGACTATGGTGGACTTGACCATGTTCTTGCAAGTGGTGTCAATGTGAATGTTCTTGTTTTAGATACCGAGGTCTATTCGAACACCGGCGGCCAGATGTCAAAATCCACTCCACGGGCGGCGGTGGCTAAATTTGCTGCGGGAGGGAAGCGGGCGCCCAAGAAGGAACTTGGTCTTCTTGCTATGACTTACGGAAATATTTATGTTGCTAAAGTGGCAATTGGTGCAAATGCAAACCATACAGTTAAGGCCTTTGT
>CAZUTR010000222.1:549-4838 GCA_964623545.1 uncultured Pirellulales bacterium
TTGTATCGCTCATGGAATAAATATGACCACAGGGGCTGATGAACAGAAAAAAGCCGTTGCCTGTGGTCATTGGCCGTTGTATAGATTTGACCCTCGGTTAACAGACCAGGGTAAGAATCCTTTGCAGCTTGATTCGAAGCCTCCTACACTTGACCCAGAAGAGTATTTCTATGGAGAGAATCGCTATCGTATACTCAAGCAGTCCAAGCCGGAAATTGCTGCAGAGTTGCTCATACTTGCCAAGAGCGACACTACCAGAATGTATTCTTTGTTGGAGCAGCTCTCAAAACTTTAGTGTCGTATAGTGATTGATATTGCTACACTGAGACAAGAATGGATATTTTTCTGTGAGGCGTGGTTATTACACTGGTTGCGGAGTATAGATTTTTTTCACCGGAGCAAACGTGGTTATTACGGGTTTTTTTATTTCTTCAATGTTTAGCAGTAGGTAAGAGCTTAACCCTGTATAGTTTGTAGCCACATTTCAAAATACAATCATCATTTTTTTCCTGATATACAGATTCATAATTGTTTTTAAACTTTTATTTCTTTTTCTAAATTTTTTTGTTTAGTTTCAACAACTGCTCAGCAAAAATCACGCGTTGTATCTACACTGGTATCGATATGATTATGGGTCGTAGGTTTTGTGCGACACCCCAAAAACCTTGTTTATAGCGTATAAATTAGGTTTTTTGCGGTTTGTAGGCGTGTGTATACCTCTGTTTGGTGTTTACTTGATGTTCTTATATTTAAGTCTATTTTTTTAGGAGAAAAAATATTTTTTTGTTGCATTGTAGCGTTATTTATGTGATAATCGAAAAAAATATGAGGTTTCTCAGATACGGAGGAGCGGCCTTTATTATCTTACCTATATTGGTTTTGTAGGGGTTAAAAAAAGTTAAGCCAGTAGGGTGTTAAACCGATAAGTTTCATTGGCAAAGTCGGTTAACATAGTAACGGTTTTGCAGTTCTGTGCTGGTCATATACGGGCCAGCGATTAATTGCTAACCATGAACATTGGGTTTTTTATTTTACAACATTATTAGCAGTAAGGGGGCCCCAATGGCCTGTAATGGAGAGTTAGTGATATGAGAAGGGTAAGGCGTGTAACAGTTATATGTCTGTTATTGGTTATGAGTATTCACCTGGCTGGTTGTGGCAATAAGTTTTTTGACCCGGCACAAGTGGGCAGATTTCGTCCGACTCCAGCGGTGAATGTAATATTGGATTCGTTGGGTGTGGCTGAGGAGACACCACCTGCATGGGAGGGAGCCCAAGAGCCAAAACCAGTGGATACTATGGTATATGAAACTGATTATGTGTTCAATGCGGGTGACATTCTCAGGATAACAATCTTCGAGCTCCTTCAGGCGGGACAGCAATACGAGGCCAGTTATGTTATTACTGAGACCGGTAAGTTATCAATACCAGAGGTCGGAGTCGTTGAGGCAGTAGGTTTAACTGAGACTCAGCTTGAAGAAGAGATAAAACGAATTCTTTCACCCAGCATCTTGAAGGACCCGTCGGTTACAGTAACACTGCTTAGTTCAGAGAGACGTGTTTTTTCAATCCTTGGTAGTGGTGTTCCCAAGCCGGGCAGATATTCTATACCAAGATATGACTTTAGACTTCTTGATGCTCTTGCAGTGGGCGGTGGTATAAGTCAATTTAACATAAGTTATGTATTTGTTACTCGTGCGCCTACTGGCAAGGAGTTGATGGGTGAACCAACCGAGCTTTTTGAACCACGGGAAGAATTTGAGCCGCTGTTCGAGCCTGAACAGGAGATGCTTGAGATGATAACACCACAAGCATCTCGACGCTGGAAGGACAAGAAGTTGGTTGTAGCTTCGGCGGAGATGATAACGGATCAAGAACTTACCGAGACGGCTATACCGGAAGAATTCGAATCGTGGTCTGGTGCACAGCGAGAGAATACGGTGTTAGGAATTGAGGAATCATCTGAGGAACCGGTTTCTGAGGAGCCGTTTTTTGAAGAGTTTTCTGGGCAGCCAATAGAAGAGCAAAGAGGTATTGAGGATATTTTTGCACAACCTACGGAACCGGTCGAACAAGAGCCGATGGAAGAAGATATCGTAGAAGAGCAGGAAATTATGGAGGAGATTCTTGAGCCGCCGGTCGAGCTGTTTGAAGAAGAAGTAGAAGAAGAAGCTGGTATAGAATGGATTTTTCAAAATGGCAAATGGATTCCGGTTCAACCTGGTCGGCCAATGCCAACTGAACCAATGCTTGAAATCGAAGTAGAGAGAATGGTTGAGCCATTAGAAGAAATGATTCCGGAGGGCTTCGGATTGGAAGAGGTGCCGATGCTGAGGCAACAGGCACGGGTTATAAAGATTCCCGCTGAGTTGCTGCTTGCTGGTGACCCTCGATACAATATTGTCATAAGGGCTGGTGATACTATACATGTCCCCGTTGATATTATCGGTGAGTTCTGCATTATGGGTAATGTCAACAAACAGGGATATATTAATATTACAGGCCGACCAATGACTTTAAAAATGGCTATAGCAGCAGCTGGTGGTTTAGGTCCTTTATCTTGGCCAAAGCGTTGTGAGGTCGTGCGGAGGATAGGCAAGGATAAAGAAGAGATTGTTATGTTAGACCTGGATAAAATCGCCAGTGGTGAACAGCCTGACTTCTTTATTAAGCCTAACGATTTAATTAATGTCGGAACGCATCCAACCTCTAGATGGCGCGCAGTTTTGAGAAATGCATTTAGAGCAACTTACGGGTTTGGCTTTATATATGACCGTAATTTCGCCTACCCGGATCGCTACTATCGCTAAACAAAGTAAGGTATAATCCCTATTGGGAATAAAGTTTTTTAACAAATTGCTTGGTTATGGTGGTTAATATTGCTTCTTCTGTTAATAAAATACAAGGTTCAGGTGTTAGGGCCAAATTTTGCGAGAGAACGCAATGCCAGGGCACCGATTGGACTAGCTGGCGTGAGCTTGGATTCCACCGCTGCATCAAGATATTGATAATAGGGGTATTGTTCTGCCATCTTTTTTATAACGCTATTGAGGGTGTTGTCTACAGATGGATTACCGACAGTAGTTGGTCGCACGGCTTTCTAATCCCCCTTTTTAGTTTGTACTTTATAAACCAGCGCAAAAGTGAGATTTTGAATCTTCAAAGCAAGCCCAACTACCTGGGTTTGTTTTTTCTTATTTGTGCCATTTTGTTTTATTTTTTTAATATAGTCAGCCCCGTCGGATACCTGTATTTTCGCCAGTTTTCTGTGGTAGCTGCACTTGGAGCTGTTGTGTTATTTTTAGGGGGCTGGGCGCTTGTTGAATATACGTGGCTTCCGATTGCTTTTTTGATTTTTGCTTTACCGCTGCCGCAGAGATATTACGTTAGTTTGACGATGCCGATGCGTAAGCTTGCCGCTGCGGTGGCTACTGCCTTGTTAAATTTGCTTAATGGATTAGAAGCAACTGCCAATGGTGTAGTAATAGATGTATTTTATAATGGCCAGCATCTGGAGCCTCCTCTTAATGTTGCCGAGGCGTGCAGTGGGATGCGGTTACTCACTGCCTTTTTGGCTTTAGGTGTAGCTATGGCTTATTTGCACTACAGGCCCTTGTGGCAGCGGATTATTTTGGTGCTTAGTACAGTACCGATAGCGGTATTTTGTAATATTGTTAGAGTTACGGTTACCGGATTTATTCATGTGCTGATAGGCCCCAGATATACTCAGGGTATTTATCATGATGGTCTTGGTATGGCAATGTTGCCGTTGGCATTTGTTTTATATGGTATTCTTGCTTGGTTTATGTCGAGTTTGTTTGTAGAAGAGGCACATGTTACAACCGAGGATGTAATTCATCATGCTTGATGCTTGAGTGACCCCAAAAAACCGGAAGGTTCATTTGGTGGTTTTGAGAGAGATAGCATATGCAGGATTCGAAATTTGGTACTTATTTGCAACCGGCCTTTTTGATATGTGTGGCGGTGCTTGGGATAGCTGGAGCGAGTATGTCCATTACAATAAAAAAGTTGGGCATATACCTGGCGAAGGAACCATTGCCATTAAAAAGTTCTTTAGATTTTTTGGATGAAAAGGATTTGGGACCTTACAAAGTAGTTTCTAAGTTTAGGATTGACAACGAAGAAGTGATAAAAGAGTTGGGTACGCGTGATTTTGCTCAATTGCTTTTGGAAGACCGCGAAGTGGAACCTGATAGTGTTGTTCGGCGTTTTATGTTGTTTATTACTTATTATGAGCTTCCAGATATAGTCCTTCATGTGCCTGAAGA
>CAZUTR010000223.1:0-4788 GCA_964623545.1 uncultured Pirellulales bacterium
GCAGTATTTCGACGGACTAAAAATCCCGTCATATTACCGCTTCGAGCTTCGCTCGCCCGACTTCATCGGATAACTTCACCTACGCCTTAAAACCCGCAGTATTTCGACGGACCAAAAATCCCGTCATATTACCGCTTCGAGCTTCGCTCGCCCGACTTCATCGGATAACTTCACCTACGCCTTAAAACCCGCAGTATTTCGACGGACTAAAAATCCCGTCATATTACCGCTTCGAGCTTCGCTCGCCCGACTTCATCGGATAACTTCACCTACGCCTTAAAACCCGCAGTATTTCGACGGACCAAAAATCCCGTCATATTACCGCTTCGAGCTTCGCTCGCCCGACTTCATCGAATAACTTCACCTACAGCTTAAAACACGTAGTTTTGCATCGGAAAAATAAAATCTCGCCTGTTATTATCCCCCTGCTATCATCTTTTTCAACATTATTTTTACTTAGCTTTTACCCTCTTTCATTTCTCGTCGCTCGTCTATCCCCCTCATCCCTCGTCCATAATACCTTTGTCTTTGGTCTTGAGTCTCGCGCCTGTTGTCCTTACTACGCAATACGCATCACGCACGACGCATCACGAAATAAAGCGGGCGATGGGAGTCGAACCCACCTAGCCGGCTTGGAAGGCCGGTGCATTGCCACTATGCTACGCCCGCAAATGCGATTGACTTTTGCTGCCAATCATTTACTATTTGATTATAAACAGTCGATTGCAAATGTAAATACTCAAAATGGTGCCGAAATGAATATTACCGAAATAGCTGCCGCTGCCGGGTCGGCCTCGATTCCGCTGGCGGCGACCGCGACAGATGTAAAGAACAAGGCCCTGGCTGAGATTGCCCAGGCGCTTCAAAATCACGCCAGCGAGATTGTATCTGCCAACAAAAAGGACCTCGCCGAGGCCGAAAAGAACAAGCTCGCCAAGCCCTTGTTGAAACGCCTGAAGTTCGATGAAAACAAAATCGCAGATGTCTGCGCCGGCATCGAAAGTCTAATCAAGCTCGAAGACCCGGTCGGCAAACAGCTCTCAGCTACCAAACTTGATACCGGGTTGGAGCTTTACAAGGTAAGCTGTCCCATCGGTGTTATCGGTATCATTTTCGAATCCCGGCCTGATGCACTAGTCCAGATTTCAACGCTGTGTTTGAAAAGCGGCAACGCTGTTCTGCTAAAAGGCGGCAGTGAAGCTGAAAACACCAACAGTATTCTGGCGAAGATTATTTCCGAGGCTTCTGTAAAAGCAGGTGTACCTGCCGGCTGGCTGCAACTGCTGCATACACGCCAGGACGTCGCCAAAATGCTGAAGCTCGATGAGTATATCGATTTGATTATTCCCCGCGGCTCAAACGAGTTCGTAAAATACATAATGGACAATACCAACATCCCCGTCCTCGGCCATGCCGACGGCATCTGCCACGTCTATGTTGACAGCGAAGCTGATTTGGATATGGCTGCGAATATCGTCGTCGATTCGAAGTGTCAATATGTCGCGGTCTGTAACGCCGTCGAGACACTGCTGGTCGATACTCAAATCGCCCAGGTATTTCTGCCGACGCTCAAAGTCGCTCTCGAGAACAAGGGCGTCGAATTGCGCGGCTGTGAGAAAACAATGGAAACCATCAATGTCAAGCCGGCAACCGAAGAAGACTGGTCAACCGAGTATCTCGATTTGATTCTTTCGATAAAGGTTGTAAATGACCTTGACGACGCGATTGAGCACATTAACAAATACGGCTCCGGCCATACCGATGCAATCGTTACAAACAATAAAGAAAAAGCTGAGAAGTTTATGGCCCTGGTCGATTCAGCCAATGTCTTTGCCAATTGCAGCACGCGTTTCAGCGACGGCTACCGTTACGGTCTCGGCGCCGAGGTTGGCACCAGCACAAATAAAATCCACGCTCGCGGCCCGGTCGGACTCGAAGGACTTGTAATTTACAAATATAAACTCTACGGCACCGGACAAATCGTCGCAGATTACACCGGCGAAAAAAAGTTTAAACATAGAAAACTTGATAAAAATTTCCAACCGTGATCTTGTATGGGTGGAAAAAATTTTAAAATGGTGTTGTTTTACTCGTTGACAAACGGTTGGGGGGTGAGGTAAATTATACCGAACCTTTTGGATTAGCAGGTGATGGGATTACAAACACCCATACAATCGGTAGTGGGAAAGCAACGGATGGGAGTTCATCGGGAACATCAAGATATAGGCAAGAGTGGAAAAGTGCTGAGCTTATCCTATTGTGATATCGGTGTGCTAATTTGTATTGATGGCTTACGAATGTGGACAACAACTGACCGGTTAGATGTTCTTTTCCTAATTTACAATAGTTACGGCTTGCATGTTAAATGAGAGCCCGCCATAATGGTGGGTTTTTTTATGAGTTTAGGGCGTTTTATCGGCTTTTTGTATGTTTATGTGCCAAATAATTAGAAATTATTGGACTTTTCACTTGAAATTTCCGATTTAAGTACTATAATTGTTTATGTCATAAAGGATTATGTATGGCGTCAGGGATGGTGCGTGGAGGAGTGGTAGATATATGAGTGAGATTTTAAGTACTAAGGCCCTTGCTGTACGGCCTTGTCTTGTTTGCTGCGCACAGCGGGAAAAACGAATTGTTTTTCCCATTATCCTTGACACATCCGACATTTCCCATATACTTCAAAATTTATATTTATTTAAAGGGAGAGTCCATATTATGGGAAAATCAAGCTCGACAATGCTCGAAATATTCATTTTGCTTGTCAGATACCTTATCGAAGCGATTGAGAGCGTTGTCATTTTTGGCATATTTGTAATTACTTCAATGGCTATAAATTGGATAGGCGAAAGGGCGGGAGGAATTGGAATACTACTCAAAGTAGTCGGATGGTCCATCTCGGTCTGTGGAGCTATCTGCTGTATTACTTTAATTATTAGGAATACAATTGTTTTTATAAAATTTCTGATAAAAGGCCCTCCGCAAATACCGCCTAGCCAAAGCACTGCCGTCGGCACAGGTCCTCCGCAGGGGACATCCGGACCAAATGTTGCTGGCAAGGGAGGTGTCTAAATGACAAAATTTATTATTAAGTTTTTTCAACCGTTGATTAAGTACCCATTGTTGATTATCATCGCATCTTTAATTATTGGTATTGCGCTGTATGTGGGCGTGGATATAGCACTCGGTGGATTAGTTCGCCAAAATTTGCAAGATATAGATATACTGTCATCTCAAGTATTAAGTTCATCCGGCTATGACTCCGTTGTTTTGAGCAAAACGTATGCAAACATCATAGGTCTATACAATGAACGTCTTAAACAAAGGTCTCTCGCTAATACACTGCAGGTACTGTTTCCAAAATACAGCCCAGAAAATGTGCTTACCTCCGCAAAAGAGGCGTTAGAAAAAGCAGACGACGAAGAAAAAGCAAAGCAGGCAATCTTGCAGGCAGAAAAGGATATACAAGATTTCTACTGTTATTCAGCAAGATTTCCCCAAAGCCCAATAGAGTGGTTTAAATCCGAGGATATATCAAAAGGATTACCAGAAAGCATAGTAGAAAACCTAGATAATGCTTTCGACAATTCCCACGAATCAGCCATAAGACTAAAAAATAAAAAAGAACTAACCTTTGAGAACGCACAGGCCGCATTTAACGCTAACAAAGAAACTATCCTCCTGCTGTATCTTGCCCAAGTGGGCTACGATAATCCAGAAAAAATTGACCAGTTTTCAAAAGACATGAAGCAAACAATGAAATCCACGGAAAGATTAGCTAAAAGAATTAAAAATCATGATTTAAAGCAACAAGTTGAGGAATTGGCTGTAAGCATTCAACTTCAAGCTGGCATTCTATTGGATATGTTAGACAATAATATGATTAATGTCAGCAAATCTCTGTCAGAGACGATTAAGAATAGACTAACGCCTACCGAAGCCGTTGGTCAACCATCCGTTGGGGCTGCACCTGAGACTAAGACCAAATCTAAAGATAAAGATTCCAAAAGTGGTGTTGATTAATAGTCTGTTGACAGAAGCGATTTAGACAGCATTTGGGTAGTGGTGAGGGATTAACAAATTAACTAATTAACCAGTTACCAATTAACCAGTTCGACCGCGAGTGTAAGTTTAGGTGGGGTCTTTCTTTTCCAGCCTTTCGAGCTCGGTCTCGAAACGAAGCTTGTGTTTGACCTCTTCCTCGGCAAGACTTAAAAGCATCTCCTTCGATTCCTCATTAGAGACGTGTCCTATTAAATTAACATACGTCCTGAATGACGCCTCTTCCTTTTCAATCCCCAGAAGAAGCACATCCCTGTAATCCATATCGAGCGGAGCATCGGTATTTGAAATTATATAGCTGCCGCTCGGCTCCGGCAGCTCCTGGTCGAGCGGCACGGTATGACCGAGCTTCAACATTTCCAGCTCAAGAGTACTTTTGTGCTCGAGCTCTTCGGCTGCCAGCTCTTCGAAGACCCTGCGGATGGCCTTACTTGCTACACGTTCAGCAATCGCCATAAGAAAATGATGCGCCTCGACTTCTCTGGCTATCGCCAGCTCCAGAATTTCAATATCCGCTTCTACCGCCAATTCAAAACCCCCTGAAAAATCAAATCGTCGGCCTTTGGCTGATTCATCTATCTCCCGGCTGCTGATTTCCCCAACTGATTTCAAATTGTATCGATTACAGTTGCAATTGCAAGACCAAAAATAATTAATTGGTGAGCGGTTAATTTGTGATTGGTGATTAATCGTTCAAAGAAAGCAAATTTACAAAATTTACACCCG
>CAZUTR010000224.1:0-4778 GCA_964623545.1 uncultured Pirellulales bacterium
TATGTTAAAGAAGGCATTGTTGTTTGTTGTTGTAGCTGTGATTGTCAGTTTGTTTTCCTCATATGTTCTGGCATTGGACCCAATAGGAGCTCCAGTGACCGAAGTAGGGAAAGACCAGTACAGCATTGGTATCGAGTACGTAAACAGCCAGTTGGACTTAACGGCTGAAAACTACACACGCGATGGCACTTCATATAGTGATTACGATATCAAAAGTGCCAAGGTTCGTAAAAAATACGCAAAACTCACTTATGGTCTGACGGACGACTGGAGCGTTTTCGGTCGCGTAGGAGTAGCAAACATGGAGTTCAAATCCGGCACATGGGATTGGGTTGATTATGATGAACAGATGCCTTTTTCGGGCGATAATCAGCTCGCCTGGGGGTTTGGCACCACAGTAAACTTTTTTGAAGGACCCAATACAGTATGTGGCATGCTCTTTCAGATTAGTTGGGGAAGCTCTGAGGAGCAGCTACCGTATGAAGGATCTGGCGATTACGAAGGAGACGCCGAATTCAACTTCTACGAAATGATGCTCGCTGCAGGTCCGAAACATAAGCTGTCTGACAAAGTTTCAATTTATGGTGGCCCATTCGTTTACTTTTTTAGCGGAGATTTTGAGGCCGAAGGTGATGGCTACACTTGGAAATTCGATGCAAAAGAAACAGAAAACATTGGAGGTTTCTTGGGCGGTAGCTTTGAAATCAACGAAAGCGCTTCTTTGAGTGCGGAATTCCAAATCGCTCCGGATGCTTCTGCATTTGCTGCGAATTTTCTCTGGCGGTTACCATAGAATTTGAATAGTTTGTTATTTGCCTGCTATAGTGTTATGGGTATGATAAGGGCTGCGAGTTTTGCTCGCAGCCCTTTTTGTTTCGAAGATTGAAAATATACAGATTTTAAGTCGCCCTGTCGGTAATAAATTCAGCAGTTTCAATCAATGCGTCTTTTGCCGCGTTTTGTTGAATATCATCCAGCGATTCAATCGCTTCGGTGACAAACTGCTTTGCTCTGCTGCGAGCATAATCCAGACTACCGTATGTATTCAGCATTTCTATCAGGTCTTCTTTAGCCAATTCACTACGACCCATACTCAGTGAATTTATGACCACATTTTTTTCTTCTTCATCCACAGTCCGCAGCAAATGTATCACAGCCAGGGTCGGCATGTTTTTATTTAAATCACTGCCGGTTGTTTTGCCCAACTTGCTTTCATTGCCGACTATATCAAGCAGGTCATCGGTAATCTGAAATGCAATACCGGCATTACGCCCGTAAGTAACAAGCGACTCAGCATCCTTTTCACCTGCATCAGCTACAACAGCTCCAAGATGACAAGCCCCGCTAAATAGAGAAGCGCTTTTTTCAGTAACTATATCGATATATTCAGCTTCGGTTAGCTGCCAGTTTTGTCTCTGAAGTGTCTGCGTTAATTCACCTTCGCAGACCCGCGCAGCGGTGGAAGCAATTATCCTGGTTAATTTCGGCTGCAATTCAGCACACATCCTCAAGACCCTGCTCAGTAGAAAGTCACCGAGCAGAACAGCTGATTCGTTCCCCCACAGACTATTTACCGTAGGAAGTCCCCGTCGGCTGGTTCCTTCATCTATAACATCATCATGCAGAAGCGTGGCATTGTGAATCATCTCCACAATCGCTGCGCAACTTATCAAGGCGTCCTCTGTTGCACCTGATTTGTGTTCCTTCCCTTGGCACGCCATGTACGATAACAAGACCAGTCCCGGCCGGAGCATCTTGCCGGTCTGGCTATTGATATGTTTGAGAATTCGGGCAATGTCTGCTTTATCGACGGAAACAGTCAGTTGCTCTGTAATCAGCTCTTTCACCCGGCTAAGCTGTTCGTCGATAAGACTAAAAGTATTGGTCAGAGTATGGCTCATAGTGGATGATAATTCGTAGAGAGTCGATAGTGTCAAACAGATACACTAAGCACTGTTCGTTAGCTTAAAGAATTTTTCTCTCAGTAGTTTCGTAACAGGCCCTGGTTTGCCGTCACCGATAGTTCTGCCGTCAATCTCGACTACGCCGATTACCTCAGCGGCGGTGCCGGTGAGGAAAAATTCGTCACAAACATATAAATCGAACCTCGTCAGGTTCTTCTCGACCACTTCGATATTTTCTTCCCTGGCCAGCTCGATAACAATAGCTCTGGTTATCCCTTCGAGAGAGCCCGCTTCGACCGGCGGTACGTAAATAGTACCATCTCTTATAATGAAAACATTGTCACCCGACGCCTCGGCAACATATCCTTCGTGGTTGTACATAATCGCTTCAGGTACGTTATTGTCCAGCGCTTCAATCTTGGCCAGGATATTATTTAAATAATTTAAGCTTTTTACCTGAGGCGAAATCGCCAGCGGATGGTTGCGTATCGTCGATGCACTGATTACCTTCAGGCCCTTTCCGTAAAACTCGTCCAGATAAAGCTGAATGCTGCTGGCGATAATAATAATACCGCACTGTTTACAGACAAAAGGATTCAGCCCCAGGTTACCTACCCCTCTGGTGACTATTAGTCGAATATACCCGTCAGTGACTGCATTTGCCTCGACGGTTTTGTTGACCGCATCGATCATCTCTTTCTCGCTTATCTGAATATCAAGACGAATCGCCTTGGCAGAATTATAGAGACGATTGATATGAGTTTCCAATTTGAAAACCTTGCCGTTGTAAACACGAATACCTTCAAAAACTCCGTCGCCGTAAAGCAGACCATGGTCGAAAACGGAAATCTTGGCGTCCGCCTCGTCAACAAGTTCACCGTCAAGCCAAATCTTCAAAGCCATAAAAATCTCCAAAGCAAAAACAGAAAAAACGCTTCCGAAAGCAATTATTAGAAATCCGAAATCCTCACCCTTCCGCTCCGGGTTCTCAGGTTTTCTGGATTTTACCGTCAGCTAATCTTATCACTCGCCCGGCCCTATGAGCTATTCTCTCGTCGTGGCTGACCATCACAATAGTCTGGCCGGCCTTATTCAACTTTTCAAGGACGCTTAAAATACCATTTCCTGTCGCCGAGTCAAGGTTTCCTGTCGGCTCATCCGCCAAAAGCAGTCTCGGCTCATTCATTAGCGCCCTGCCGATAGCTACCCTCTGCCTCTCTCCACCCGATAACTGATAGGGCTTATGATTGGCCCTTTCGGCCAAACCGAGCTGCTCCAGCAGCTCACCCGCTCGCCGCCTGGCCCATCTTCGCGCTGCAAACCAGCCGACTATGCTTTTAGAGGCCATCGCTGGCAGGAAAACATTCTCCAGCACATTTAATTCGTCCAATAAATGATAGAACTGAAAGACAAATCCCACTTTCTTGTTGCGGAATTCATTCAGCGTCACCGCTCCCTTACATTTTCTCGCCCTACGCCGACTATCCCACCACATGGTCGCAAATACCATAGCCAGAGGTACAGCAATCGTGTTGACTAATCGTCTGTCATATCCCGAAAGCCACAAGACTACAACAGAGACTAAAAAAACAAAAAAACACAAACTAATAAAAAAAGTTTTATAACCATGAATACCACCAGACATCTCTGCTATATCTTTGCCGTGGAATTTCACCGCGCCTTTGTCAGGTCGATCCAATCCGCCCATGATATGTAAAAGCGTGCTTTTACCGCTGCCTGAGGTCCCCACTATCGCCACAAACTCACCTTGTTTGATGGCCAAATCGACACCTTTGAGCACATCTACTTTGGTAGCGCCCATCCTGTAAGATTTGAAGACGCCCTGGGCTTCTAATATAAAATTGTCCTTACTCACAATTGTGTCACCTGCAGAGTTTCAATCGGTTTTAACCGCGCCGCCTTCCAGCTCGGCACAAGAGCTCCTATGAGACAGGCGGCAATAGCAGAAATAATAATAATCGCAAGCGTATCAAATTCCAGCTTATTCGGTATATCATCTATAGCATAGACCATTCTGTTCCATAATTGAAATTCGTACCGTTCGTACAGCCGGTTTTCTATATGGTTGATTTTATTTAAAAACACGACACCCCCAATCGTTCCAATTGAAGAACCTATAACTCCTACCAATAAACCGAAACCCAAAAACAGCTTAACTATATCACCGTTCGACACTCCTATGCTTTTCAGTATGCCAATATCTTTGCTCTTATGACTGACAATCATATAGAAAATGACAAAAACGATAAAAACGGTGATAATTCCAATCAGTCCGAAGGTCACTATCATCATCATTTGTTCTTTTTCTATCCCAGCGATTACTTCCCGCCTGTTGCTCTTCCAGCTTTCGACTTTTACTTTGCTCAGCAAATCAGCACCTTTTTGGCCGGCTTTCTTGTCCACAAAATCAGCCCACAGGCCAGCCGCCTTCTCACAGCCGGCCTGAAGCTTAACACCTGGCACAAATTTTATATGAAGTGCGTTAATCCGTTTGGTCGGCCCACTCATTCCACAAAGCATTTGCGCCTCATCAAAAGGCAAATATATGAAACTACCATCAACTTTAGGCAAACCACTGTGCGCATCATCGCTGTAATAAAACGTCTTTGTATTAACAAGCCCAAGGTCCGCTTTGGCCAATGCTCCTTTGGGTGTTAGCGGAAAACAGCTTATATCGAACGAGTCTGTCGGCATCTGTGCCGGACGCCCATATTGACCGCGCTGGCCTCGCCATAGCACACTATCAATCCCGGCAATGCAGCCGGGAAGACTTGGGTCATAGCTTGGTGTAAAAGCTTTGGATACATCATCCTTGTTATAGTACAGAGTCTGACTAAAGCCGGTGACCGCACT
>CAZUTR010000225.1:0-3955 GCA_964623545.1 uncultured Pirellulales bacterium
TGGTGACAGTTTCCTAGCACATTGGTCTATTAAATTTCCCAGCAGAGAAGCTGCGATTTCGGCTATAAAAACGCCAACCTTCGGGAATACTGCCATTTCTAATCATCCCTTCAGCCAAAAAACCTCTACAAAATACTCATTCGCTATCCGCTTGTCTCGTGTCTGTGGTTTTCTCTACGCTTCACTCTTCACATTCCACACTCTATGCTGCACGCTCTACGCTTCCCGCTATCTCATCAAGTTTATCCACACAAATTCCTGACCAGGTTTCCATAGTGTCGCGGAGTTTTTGCAGCTCGGCCGGTGTCATAAAGGCCATCTGCGTTATCATTTGCTCGCGCTTGGTAACCTTCGGCTCATCCAGGACCCAGTAATGAACTATACCAAGATGCACGCTTCCAACCTCGTTGGATTCATCATTCAACAACGCAACAATCCGGTCGGTATGTTTCGTTTCTACGGAAACTTCCTCTGCCACCTCACGTTCAACAGCGGTAAGATAGGTTTCGTAAAAGTCAACATTGAATAAAGGCATGTCATCAGTGGGATTTATATGGCCTCCAATTCCAATCGACCTGTTCCCGACAAGCCGGGTCTCACCCGCCCGCGTCCCCCTGACGTAACTAAGGTACTTGCCCCCGCAAGCCATAATCACATAGGGTATGAGCTGCTTAAATGAAGGGTCAGCTTCGGCCTGCGAGCGGAGCATAAAACGCGGAACTCCCGGAACAAAGAACCTGTCCAGATACCTCTGCACATCGAAAACAAGGCCGTTAAACATCCCCGCCTCCTCAAGGACCTTACGCTCGATTACCAGTACCTTTTCTTCCATCAGCTTTTTTTCTTCATTACGTCCTTGATAAAATTACCGACCGTTTTTTTTTGCGGAATAATAAAGTGGTCAGGTACGGGAAATTGCGAGCAGAGCAGCAGCACCTGGTTACCCACCTCTTCAATTACCGATTCGTTATCGATATTCTCAGCGACCTTATTCATAAACGTCGCAATCTGTACCATCTGTTCTTCTTTCATACCGCGAGTGGTAACAGCGGGCGTACCGATGCGAAGTCCGCTCGGATTAAAAGGTGGAGCAGGGTCGTTCGGCACGGTGTTGCAGTTAGAAACGATTCTGGCCCTGTCCAGCGCCTTTGCCATTTTCCTGCCGGGTATATCTTTATTTCGCAGGTCAATTAGAATCAGGTGATTGTCGCTTCCGCCTGATACGAGATTGAAACCATACTCAAGCAGTTTTTCAGCAAGCACCCTGGAGTTTTTGACAATCTGTTTTGCGTAGGCGACAAATTCCGGCGTATCCGCCTCAGCCAATGCCACCGCGATAGCAGTCAGCGTGTGCATATGAGGACCGCCCTGCAGGCCGGGGAATACCGATTTATCGACTTTTTTCGCATGCTCTTCTTTGCAGAGCAGCATCCCGCCGCGGGGCCCACGCAGGGTCTTATGCGTCGTCGTTGAGACTATATCTGCGTATGGCACCGGGCTTTTGTGAACGCCGGCCACAACCAGACCCGCGATGTGGGCTATGTCACTTACATGGAACGCCCCGACGTCTTTCGCAATTTGTCCGAATATCTCGAAGTCGATTTCTCTCGGATAAGCTGTGGCGCCGGAGATTATGATTTTTGGCTTATTTTTTTTCGCCAGCTCGGCTATCTGGTCATAGTCGAACCTGCCGGTCTTGTCGTTAACTGTGTACTGCATGGATTTGAATACTTTGCCGGTAACACTTACCTTCCAGCCGTGCGTCAGGTGACCGCCGTGCGGCAGCGCCAAACCCATAATCGTATCGCCGATATCGGCCAGCGCGAAATACGCCGCCAGGTTCGCGACCGAGCCGGAGTACGGCTGAACATTCGCGTGGTCGGCTTTGAACAACTTCTTCGCCCGCTGCCGCGCCATTTCTTCAATTAGGTCTGTCACCTGCTGACCCTCATAATATCTTTTATGGGGATAGCCCTCGCTGTACTTGTTTGTAAGGCAGCTGCCACTGGCTGACATTACGGCGCGAGAGACGTAATTTTCCGAGGGGATGAGGCGAATCGAAGCGCTCTGGCGGGCGCCTTCCTGCCTTATCAATTCATAAATCTGCGGGTCATATTGTTCTAATGCAGTAATCATAACAAAATCTCCATTAGCTTGGCCGATACGTTACTATGTAGATGAAAAAAGCTCATCTATACGCTTGTGAAGGACGAATATAGCATAGAGCCAAATTGCAGACAAGTATTTATTTATTGACAAATTTTCGGTCTTAAATTACGATATAGTTATAGGGAGTAGGTGAGAGTAGCTGTTTTTTGAGGACTTATGGCAGAAAAAGGAAATAGTGAGCAATTAGCTGAGGCCCGTGCTTTTTTTGAGCAGGCCTGGAGGTCAGCGGCGGAGAACGGCCTTGATGAAGCCATCAAGCTGTACCTGAGAGGTCTGAAATTAGCACCTGAGGCGGTAAATGAGGGGCATATAAAACTTCGGGAAGTGTCGCTTATGCGGCAGGGAAAAGGCGGCCCGAAACCTTCCAATGCAGAGATACAAAGGTATCAGCAGGGCAAAACGCCCCTTGAGAAGATGCTCGGAGCGGAGTACCTGCTGGCCAAGGCCCCCAATCATCTGCCATACGCGCAGATGCTGTTAAATGCGGCAGTAGAGGGAGACTATAAGCACACCGCCAAGTGGATAGCAGACTTAGTATTCCTTGCAAATAACAACGCCGGCAAACCCTCCGTGCAGATATATCTGATGTTAAAAGACAGCTATGCAGCGATAGAAGAATTCGAAAGAGCGGCGGCCGCGTGCATGCGGGCATCCAAACTTAAACCACAGGACACAGAGCTATCAAATGAGGTTAAAAACCTCACGGCGAAAGCCAGCGCCAAGGCCGAAGCCGCCCGACAAGCTACTGTTAAAGCTGAAACGAGTAACGTTGCAAACACCACTGCTGCTACTAAGCCAGCAAGTTCGGCAGCTCAACAGGCACCCGTCCAGCAGACCAACGAACAGGATTTGGCCAAGGCCAAGGCATTTTTTGAAAAAGCCCGCAAAGCAGGTGACTCAAACAGTTTTGATTATGCAGTCAACATGTACCTCGAGGGGCTGCATCTGGCTCCGGAGGCCCTTCAGGATGGCCACATACGACTTTTCGAATTGGCGATACGTCGACAGGGCCAAGGTGGTAAAAAGCCGTCGATGATGGAAAGGATGAAACACCTTCGGGGCAAAACGCCGCTTGAGCAGATGCTGAATGCAGAGTACCTTTTCGCGAAGGACCCTGAACATATACCGTACGCCGAGGCGATGCTCAAGGCGGCGGTTGAGGGCAGCTACGATAAAACGGCGAGCTGGCTGGCCAACTTTATCTTCCAGGCGAACAATGCGGCTGAGAAACCATCCGTGCACACATATGTAATGTTAAAAGACGCGTATGCGACAATGGGCCAATACGATAAGTCACTTGCCGCCTGCCAGCGAGCAGTGAGACTCAAGCCCGACGATGGAGAATTGGCTGATGAGGTTCAGCGGCTGTCAGCAGAGCTGGCGGTTATCAGCGGTAAATACGACCAGGCCGAGGATTTCAGGGAATCGATAAAGGACCGCGAGGGCCAAGCAAAACTGCAATCACAGGAAAGCGTTGTCAAAACCAGGGACTACCGCGTAATGGTTCTTGAAGAAGCCCGTAAAAAACTGGCGAGGAGTCCCGACATGTCGCAGAACATATTCAATCTGGCAGAGGCCTTATCAGATATGCAAGACGACAAGGCCGATGCAGAGGCGATACAGTTACTGGAAAACACCTACAGGACGAAAAGAGACTTCAGCTTCAAGCAGTTGGCGGGCAAAATAAGGATAAGACAGGTTAAGCGCAAAGAAAGAGAGGCACAAGAGTATGCTGAGTCTCATCCCGACGATGCACAGGCCAAGCAAGTGATTTCAGAGATGCGTG
>CAZUTR010000225.1:3965-4773 GCA_964623545.1 uncultured Pirellulales bacterium
ATTGGAACATTATCGACTCTGCGTTGAAAACTATCCGACGGATTTGCGAACCAAGTACGAGTACGGAATTCGACTGTTTAACAATAAAAAATATGACGAGGCGATTCCATTGTTCCAAGAGTCCCAAAGAGACCCACGACACAAGATATCATCGATGAGCAAGATAGGAATGTGCTTTTTTATGAAGGGCTGGTACGCCGATGCTATTGATATTCTCAACCAAACGATAAACTCGTATGAAATAAAAGATGATGCAACGGCCAAGGAATTACGTTATAATTTAGCTCGGTCTTGCGAAGAGCAAGGTGAGATTCAAAAGGCGCTGGAGATTTATCGCAAGATTGCCCAGCTTGATTTCGCATACAAGGACATCCGCCAGCGTATTGATAAACTAAGAGCAAGCGAAAGGTGAAAAATAAGCAATTACAAAGCGATAGCTTAGAAAGATGAATTTTAGGAGAATATAGTGGCACATTCGTCATCAGCTAAAAAAAGAGCGAAACAGAACGTTAAAAGAAGAACAATTAACCGTTCACGTAAGGGAGCGGTCAAGACACAAATCAAGCATTTCGAGACAGCGTTAAAGAGCGGCGACGCAGGAGCCGCAGGCGAACAGTTAAAAATCGTTGCACGTAAACTCGACAAGGCCGCTGCTACAAGCACAATGCATAAGAGAACCGCTGCGCGAAAAAAGTCACGCCTTGCAAAGAAGCTAAACTCTATGAAGGCGAAAAAGGGATGATGCTCTGATTGGAGAATCTATGTGTCAGTGATTGACAGACTTAATGAGTTAATTAGTCAAGGCGAC
>CAZUTR010000226.1:0-4752 GCA_964623545.1 uncultured Pirellulales bacterium
GTCAACACGTTGCCACATGCTCCCGGCGTAGAACTAGTCAATAAAGCTATTCTTCCTGCTGCAAAGTTCGTGATGTCAATACCATTATTACCTCCATCATACCACATTGACATCACCGGGCTAATACCGCCAGTGCTATCTTTGAATTTCAAAGACTTTCCATAGTTTAATAAAATATCTCCGCTGACATGGAGTTCCTCTTGAGGCGTTGGCGTCCCGATACCGACTTTGCCATCGACAATCAAATTGTCAATGCCAGGGTCGGAGGTGCCGCCAACATGAAATCCCCCCAATGCAGTGCCATAATCGGAAAGATAAACCCTATTAAAAGTCGGGCTGTCAGTTGTCCTGATATGCTGGTTCATCGCATAGAGTTCATGGTTCCCCAGGCCTGTATTAACTGTACTCGCATATAAGGTGCCATTTACATGAAGCTTATAGCTAGGACTTGTTATCCCGATGCCTACATTGCCATTATTTTTGATAATCATTTTTGTACCCCCAACATTTTGGGTGACAAAATATAGGTCGTGATCTGTCCGCGGTCCCAAATAGAAAGGGCCATTAGCGTAAATATTTGCAGTTGAAGGACCCATTTCTATCTCTGAATGACTGGTCCCATGTATGTAGATTCCTCTTTGTGCCACGGCGGGACTAATCTCTAATCTTGCTTCAGTAGGGCTGTCCGTTCCGATACCGACATTACCTGAGGGTATCGAATACATATCGTTCCCCGAGACCATCCAGTCGTTGTCACTGCCCGCGGTTTGTGCGCTCTTTGCATAAAGTGCATACGGCGTAGGCGTAACTTCCTGCCGGGGACTAAGGGTAGTGTAAACATTAGGGTCGTTCTGCTCACCCGGCCGAATGCCTATCTGAAGCCAGCGTGCATCACCGTCGAATACGCCGCTGCCGAAATCCAATCCCACTGTAAAGTAGCCGTCGATTACATCAACTTCGTTTAGATAAATCGTACTTCCCTGCTGCGTCCCTGCGGTGGGGTCGTCGTATAGCTTAAACTCGAAGTCATACTCCCCATCCGCCGCCTCATTGGCGTCTATGAGCCGACCCTGATACGTAAACGCCGTACCCATCGGCTCCGCCTGACTCTGACCAACAATCAGGGCCAGTAAAAAAACCAATACTGTTGTTAGAATTCTTGTTTTCATTTTTTCCCCTTTCAATAATTATTTCATTGCCAACTTTTGATTCTGTATCGCCTTCTCCAATGCTGCAATCCTTTGCTTCAGTGCTTCATTTTCCTCCAGCAGCTTCTCAATCTGCAACTGTTGTTCATAGTTGGCCTTGTAATTATAGGTGGTCATCTCATCCGTCAGCAGGTCAAAACCATCGTACAAATCATCCGGCAGTGAATACGGGTCGAGCTCTTCAAGCCCCCTTTCCGTCATATAATCAAACGTGCCTGGTTTCTTGGCCATCGGCGGGTACTGAAGAATTTCCTCGGTAACCTGCCTGTCGGTAAAAGCGGCCGCCCCCTGATTATGCAAATCGTCACAATAAATATCATCCCATGCCAGTCCGCTTTTGCCCAGGTCCGAACCTTTATGCGACTCAGGGCATACATCGCCATTCACCTGAAGCTTGTAGTCCGGAGTGATTGTTCCGATGCCAACATTGCCATTGTTCTTGATGGTCATTTTCGCACTCGTAGGACCTGCGGTGACAAAATATAGGTCATCATCTGTCTTGGACCCGAGATAAAAAGGACCATTAGAGTAAATGTTGGCAGTTCCGGTGTCCATTTCTATCTCTGAATGGGTAGTCGAACGTATGAAGATTCCTACCTGTCCGGCAGCAGGCCAAACTACTAATTTTGCCTGAGTAGGACTGTCTGTCCCGATGCCGACGTTGCCGTCACCTCTTATATAAAACTTGTTGTCAATAGAATTATCCACCCTGAATAATGCTCCGAAAAAAGAGTCTCCACGACCGGAAGAGACCTTTAACACATCGGCACTATTTTCGGCGACACCCGAGGAAGCATTGAAGTGGAAATGTGTACCTGTACTTTGAGTTTTTGTTTGCTTCACAACCAATTTCCCACTCGGCTCCGCCACCCCGATGCCAATCCTCTCTGTGGAAGGTTGTATTGAAATAACATCGTTGACTGTCACAAGGTCGTCATCAGACCATGCAAATCGCAGATACCCTTCTGTATCATATATGCGCCAATCGAAAAATCCTGTCCCTACCCTGAGCAATTCCAACCCTGCATCGTCAGAACCGGCAGCTGTAATTCTCGCATAGGCCTCCGCTCCTCTAACTTCAAGTTTACGGTCCGGAGTTGTTGTCCCGATGCCGACTTCGCCACCTTGCAATAAGGTAACTTTTGCATTACCAACCAAATCATCCGGTGAAAATCTCAAACTCCCCTCTGAATATTGACAGCCTATTCTCCATTCGTGTTCTTCTTGGTCTCTAAACCATATTTGAGGTGTATAGCCACTAACTTTAAATCTAATACTGGAATACAAACTGGCAATTTCTAACTTATCACTTGGCTCCATTGTCCCGATGCCAATATTACCTGTGGGTATCGAATACATATCATCACCATCAACCATCCAGTCACTATCGCTTCCCGCGGTTTGTGCGTTCTTTGCATAAAGCGCGTATGGTGTAGGCGTTACTTCCTGCCGTGGCTCCAGGAGAGTATAAAGGTTGGGATCGTTAAGGTCTCCCGGCCGAACACCTATCTGAAGCCAGCGGGCATCACCGTCGAACACACCGCTGCCAAAATCCAGCCCCACAGTAAAGTAACCATCGATTACATCAACCTCGCCCAAATAAATCGTACTTCCCTGCTGAGTTCCTGCAGAAGGGTCGTCGTAGAGCTTAAACTCGAAATCATACTCCCCGTCCGCTGCATCATTGGCGTCTATGAGCCGACCCTGATAGGTAAACTCCGTACCCATCGGCGCCCCGCTGACCTTGGCCTGACACACAATCAGACACAAGGCCAAAAACAAAGTTATAAACATTTTTGTAGTTCTCATTTCCCTATCCTTTCAATAAAAATGGTTAATATTTCTCAGCAACCCGCTGTTGCTGCATTGCTTTCTTGAAGGCCTCAACTTCAGATTGCAATTGCTCTATCTGCTTTTGCTGCTCTTTAATTGCCTCCGTCAATCGTGCTCCACTCGAGGGTGTAAGTGCCGCTGGTTTGGGCTGGACAGATAGAGACTATCAAGACGAACAAATATAATACGGACTCAAGGATGTGAATTCGTATGCAATTGAATATCTTCATTTTCATAAATTACCTCCCAGAACACTCTACCGAGGTCATCAAGAATTCAATATCTCTATTTCAGTTCTTCCTTATCACTGCACATTTGATACATCTCGACTGCAAGACACCATCCCCCGGAGCAGCAACTCCAACCTTCGCCCCGTAAAGTAGTGAATAATTGTTGCTGCCGGAGTTGGCACTCTGGTCGAAGGCCTCGCACTCAACGCAAATTGTCGCTTTCGGTGCGTAATATGTATAATGGGCTGACATCGCGTATCCTCTGTAAAGTACAGTCCAGCCCGCTGGTGCGCTATGAGTACCCCAAATGACCGTCGTGGGAGCATCCACATAACAAACCGCTGCCTTCACATAACACGCTGGCGTAATCCCAGGCGGCATATAAGTGTATCCCGAAGAAGTATGGAGCGGGTAGAACAAACTTCCATTATTGTTCATCATTCCGCCGGGGTCGCCTGTCTGAATGACAATTGGCTCACCACCACCTGTTTGGCTGTAGAAACCTCCATAACCATAACCCCAATATAGCAAGCTGCAGCCAAGTGGAGGTGTGCTTGTACCCCAACGGGTAAATACGCTGCCTATATTATCTGCCATAACTTTGCCATTTACTTCGAGCTTCTCAACCGGCTCTTCTATTCCGATTCCGACATTGCCGTTATTATCAACATATACTCCTTCACTATCCCCATCACTGGAAAGCCAATAACCATTAAGTCTAACGTTTTGTGTTGCAGTGTGATTGCCGAGGTTATCGCCACCGTCGCTGCCAGCAGTTTTGGCATACATCGCATAAGGCGTGGGTGTTACCTCCTGCCGCGGCTCAAGAGTCGTATAGACATTGGGGTCGTTCATATCGCCAGGCCGAACACCTATCTCCAGCCAGCAGTCATTGCCGTCGAACACGCCTCCGAAATCCAATCCAACAGTAAAATACCCGTCAATTACATAAACCTCACTCGCGTAAATCGTACTTCCCTGCTGCGTCCCTGTGCACGGGTCATCGTAAAGCTTAAACTCAAAGTCATACTCCCCGTCCGCTGCATCATTGGCGTCTATGAGCCGACCCTGATAGGTAAAGGCCGTACCCATCGGCTCCGCCTGACCCTGACCAACAACCAGAGCTAGTACAAACAATATTACCATTTTTAACATTCTTGTTTTCATTTTTCTATCCTCACTAAAAAAGTATTATTTACACGGCACACACCGCGCGCACCGATATTTACCACAAAAGATTAGCAAAATGTACCCCATCCAACTGCACTTTTCTCCTCCTTCCAGCGCATAAACTGCACCAAAAGGTCTGTTTAATTGTACACTATTCTCCTCACTGGTTCAAGTGATATTTGCAGTAATTTGTTGAATGTTCACCAGGGTCAATGTGTAGACCCTTCCTGAAGACCCCGAATCGCTCTAAATCTATCAATAATCAATTATCTCAACGACCAGTCATACGGGCAGCAGTACAGCCATTCATC
>CAZUTR010000227.1:0-4717 GCA_964623545.1 uncultured Pirellulales bacterium
TGGAACAATGATACATCGACACAGATATCACCTTGGAATCCCAACTTCTATGGTTACCAACAGGCGACCGGTTATGTTGGATATAAGCAGGAACTGGCGGAGAATTTTGACATCGATTATGCATTCAGCTATGACATGTTTGATTTCGAGCGACACTGGGGTAACCAGGTATATGAAGCCTATCGCGAAGACGAGTATCACGGTAAGGCACTGTTGCAATGGCGTCCAGTTGAGCAGCACAGCATTGCCTTCGGTGGCGAATTCTCACACTTGGAGCTTGGTATGAAGAGCCCCGGCTGGCCTAGTGAGGACCCGCTCTGCTCACGATTGGGTTCTATGCCGCGCTGGTCAACCAATCTATACTCGCTGTTAGGCGAGCATCAGTGGACGATTAATGACAAGTGGACAACCTTCATCGGCGTCCGACTTGACGACCATACATACACCAACTGGATGTTCTCTCCCCGTGCAGCAGTAGTACACACGCCAACTGACAAAGACGCGTTAAAGCTGATGTGGTCGCGGTCGGTCCGTGCAAACTTTGAAGAAGAGATGAAGGCTCAGGCCATGGACTCCAACAGCAGCGACACCAGCGACCCAGAAGTCCTCGATAGTGTTGAACTTCGTTACGAAAGGCAGCACACTAAGAATCTTGACTTAGCCGCATCACTATTTGTTCACTATAGCTTGGAAGCGATTGTATGGAGCGAGGATGCCGAACAAAGTGACCTGGCCGGTACACAAAGGGAATATGGCGTCGAGCTTGAGGCCTCTTACCATACCGATAAGACGCGTCTGACTATCTCGCATGGATATACAAAACTTTATGGTTTCTACCTTGAGCCTGACCAAACGACATATCTGCCCACCGATCCATCCCAATATATCACCGCCGAGCCATACGGCTACGGCGACGACCTGACCAACTGGGCCAATCACATAACAAAGCTGATACTTCAACACGAGCTTGATGACAAGTGGACTTTAGACGCGACGCTACGCATTTACTGGGGATTTCCGGGGATGAAGGATTTTGACGAGTACTATCCATACACCGGCAGTGGTGCTGCCGACCCTACTCTTACCTACTCATATATCGATGATGGAACAATTCCCTACCCCCTTCACCCAGTCATTGAGGATGGGTGGGAAAGGGCTTATCGTGCCAATATTTATCTGAACCTCGGTCTGCAATATAAGCCGAGCAACAACCTCACAATCGGTATTACCGGCTATAACTTGCTTGGTATTTTCGATAAGGATTTGAACAAGCGTAACTACATAGAGACAAAAGGTGCCGGTGACTTCCGCAGCCATGCACCAGCTTTGGGTATTTCACTTAAATATATGTTACCAAAGAATGAAGATTAAAGTAAAGGTGACATTATGTTTACTCAAAACAGTAAAAAAAGTTGCTTGACCCAATTATATATACTTCACTTGATAATGCTGTTTATGCTTGTTTTTAGTTCGCGGGTATATGCGGAGTCAGATGAACAAATCTCACCTGAGAGTGAGGATTTGTGGGAAATGGGTCTTGAGGAGTTGATGGAGGTAGAGATTGTATCGACTGCGACTTTGACAAAGACCAAGCCACGTTTGGTGCCGGCTGCTCTGACAACAATCACAGAGGAGGATATTTCCGCATCAGGAGCGCGTAGTCTTTTTGAGCTGCTTGACATCTATGTGCCAAACCTGCAATGGATACGGCATCACTGGGAAGCCGACCATTTGGGGCTGCGCGGCATTATGAGCGATCGGGACTACCTAATGCTTGTTAATGGTCGTGTTATGAACGAACGCACCCATTGTGGTGCCCTAAGTGAACGAGACATTGTTCTGCTCAGCGACATTCACCATATTGACGTCGTTCGTGGGCCGGGCTCAGCGTTGTATGGTCCGGGCGCTTTATCGATGGTGATTAACATTATCACCCACAACGCTGAGACATTCCAAGGCACGGAGGTTATCACCCGTATGGGTGCTATCGAGGAGTTTTATTCTGGCGAATTGAAGCACGGTCAAAAATTCGATGACAACGACGGAGGTATCTTCCTGTATGCCGGCATTGGCAAATATCACGGTGCAAGTAAGTATGATGCCCCTCAGATTTTCCCACATGATTTCCAGACGGAGTCGGATCCCTGGTGGAAGTGGAATCCAGATTGGGGAGTGGATCCTTCGCTGCCCCCTCCTCTGCCGGCCGATGGGACCGAGGCGGGCGAGCCGATGACGGGAGAGCCAATGAATCGAGATGGAGAAGCCCATAGAAATCTGCCACCTTTGAAGCTACACGCCCAGATAACCAAAGGCAACTGGGATATATGGGCGCGCTATACTCGCGGCGGTCAACAGTTTAACTATGCCCCCGGGCTCTGGGCCCGCTACATGTGGGGGTATGCCGACTGGATATTTTGGGACTACAATTGGGATACCGGCGTGGGCAAGTGGAAGCCTGTGAGTATCAATACCTATGGTTACCAACAGGCGACCGGCTATATTGGATATAAGCAGGAGCTGTCTGATAATTTAAACATCGATTACGCATTCAGCTATGACATGTTCAATTTCGAGCAACGCAGACAAAACGAAATAGATAATGCCTATCGTGAAGACGAGTATTACGGAAAGATACTTTTACAGTGGCAACCCAATGAGCAACACAGCATAGCATTTGGCGGTGAGCTGTCGCATGTGGAGTTTGGCCTAAAGGATCCCGGTTGGCCTGATGTGGACCCGCTTAGCATGCAATTGAATCCTATGCCCCGGTGGTCAACTAATATGTATTCACTATTAGGCGAACATCAGTGGACAATTAACGACGAATTGACGACCTTCATTGGTGGCCGACTTGACGACCATACATATACCGACTGGATGTTCTCGCCCCGTTTAGCGGGGGTCTATACGCCGACTGAAAGGGACACGTGGAAGCTGATGTGGTCGCGGTCGGTCCGCACTAACTTTGAAGAAGAGATGAAAGCCCAGGCCATGGATTCCAACAGCAGTGACATTAGTGACTCGGAAATCCTTGATAATATCGAATTACGCTATGAACGTCAGCACAGTGAAAAGCTTGACTTCGCCGTGTCGTTATTCTACCACTACAATCTGGAACTGATTGGATGGAATGATGAGACTCAGAAGAGTACTTCTATCGGCACGCAGAAAAATTGTGGAGTAGAGCTTGAGGCATCTTACCACACCGAGAAGACCCGTTTTGCTATCTCCCATAGCTATACGAAACTTGTCTCTTTCGACTTGGAGCCGGGCCAGGATACACTTATCACAGCCGAGCCATACGGTTACGGCGACGACTTGGCCGACTGGTCCAATCACATAACCAAGCTAACAGCTCAACACAAGCTCAATGACAAATGGACCCTCGACGCATCGCTGCGCGTCTACTGGGGATTCCCAGGGATGAAGGATTTTGACGAGTACTATCCCTACACCTTCGATAAAGCTGCCGGTACGAATCCTGAGGTTCCTGATTATTACGATAATATCGATGCTCCTTACCCAACTCACCCATTTGTCGAAGACGGATGGGAGAAGGCATATCGTGCCAATATTTATCTAAACCTCGGTTTGCAATATAAACCGAGCAAGGACCTCACCATTGGTGTTACCGGCTACAATTTACTTGGTATTTTCAACAAGGATTTCAACAAGCGTAACTACCTGGCAAGCAACGGAGATTACCGCTGTCATGCACCAGCTTTGGGTATTTCACTTAAATATATGTTACCAAAGAATGAAGAATAAATTAGTCTGAGACGTGGATGAACCAGAGACGACGCAGACATCTTAGTGTTACTTGTAGGCAGATGCCGCACTTGGAAACGGGCAAAGGTAAATTTTTGCTTGTTCTGGTTATGTTATGTGCGGTATGTCTTGTGGCGTACAACTCTTACGGCCAGTCAGAGTCCAGCAAATTTAAGGAATATGAAGTAAAAGCTGCGTTTATGTATAACTTCCTGAAGTTTACTGATTTCCCTTCCCAGAAAATGGCCGAGAGTAATACAGAAATGATTATAGGTATTATTGGCAAGGATCCCTTTGGTAAGGCTATTGGCGTTATTAAGAACAAAAAGGTTAAGGGCAGAAAAGTTGTAATAAAACTGTTTAAAAGCTTCGAAGAACTGAAAAAGGAGGATAAACCCGAGTTTCTGAGCAAAATCGGATGGATTAAAAGCTGTCATTTACTATTTATCTGTTCTTCAGAAAAAAAAAATTTCAGCGAAATTACGGACATCGTTAAAAACAATAATGTCCTGACAGTTGGAGAGGCGAAAGGTTTTCTCGAAGTAGGCGGTGTTATCAACTTCATTATGCATGAGAACAATGTAAATTTCGAAATAAATGTTATTGCTGCTAAAAAAGCGAAGCTTCAAATCAGGTCCCAGCTTTTGCGTTTAGCAGAGAAAGTGATTGATGAAGGGGTTCAATCAGAAGAGAACTAATTATTTATGGATTAAAGGATTTTTCCTGTGTATGCATTAAAAAGTTGGTTGTTAATACATGATTGGTATTTTGGAACTTTTTAATCGAAGCTGAATGAAATGAAGACCAAAGCTTACAATCTGATGTTTTTAGTTCTTACCCTTATTATGATGTCTCAGGCCATGGGGACTGGGGCAGAGCCTGCACCTAACAAGGTATATCAAGTAAAAGCGGTATTTTTATATAACTTTATTAGTTTTGTGGAATGGCC
>CAZUTR010000228.1:0-4697 GCA_964623545.1 uncultured Pirellulales bacterium
CGCCTCGTCGTCATCCACGACAAACACTGTCGGCTCTTTGCTGTTCATATTATCCCCCTTTCAGTGGTAATGTGAATTTAAATGAAGCACCAACATCGGGATTTGGCTCATACCATATCCTTCCATGGTGTGCTTCGATAATTGAACGACTTAGAGATAATCCTATCCCCAGCCCCTCAGGTTTAGTCGTAAAGAAAGAATCGAAAATTCTCTCTGCATCATCCTAGGTCAGCCCTTTACCCGTATCCCGCACAACAACCTCAATCTCGTCTTCGGCAGGCATAGAGGTTTCAACAGTCAACCTGCGGCGTTCCGGCTCAACGTCGCCCATCGCTTCAAAGCTGTTTTTAACCAGATTCAAAAGGGCCTGTTCAAGAGCAATTCTGTCGGCCTGGATTAACGGCACATTCCTGGCAAGTTTGGTTTGCATAATAACACGATTTTGTTTCGCCTGGGCCTCATATATATCAATGATGTCTCTGATTGTGTCATTAATACCAACAGATGACAGATGCGGTTCGTGTCTTTTTACTAAATTTCTGATACGCCGAATGATTTTGCCTGCCCTGTTTGTCTGGGATACGACCTGCTCCATAGAATCCAAAAGCTTGTCGGAATCTATCACTTGCTCCTTTAGCATTCTCAGGCAACTGTCTGCATAATTGAGTATCGCACAAAGCGGCTGGTTAAGGTATTGATATCGATAGCCTACTGCTGCGGATTAAGACGTGGCGAAATACTGAACCTTACGTGGGGTGATATAGACTTTGAGAATCAGCGGTTACACATACAGGCCAAGCGGTTCACAGGGCATACAATCGAATGGGAGCCCAAGGACCCACGAAAACCGAGTTGTTCCGATGCCTGATGTGACCACGCAGCTCTTGGCGAACCTTCAGGCCGTTTCGCCGGAAGGTTTCCCGTATCTTTTTATCTCACCGGAGAGGTTAAGCCGGATAAAGCAGCGTATTGCAGAAGGTGAATGGAACGGCAAATCGGAGACCATAAATAATATTACAAAGAACTTTCAGGCTATCCGCCAGTATGCCGGAATACCCAGATGCACCATTCATGACCTGCGCTGATCGGCGATAACCAACTGGGTCCATAGCTTGCCTATCCAGGTGGTCAAGAAGTTTGCGGGCCACTCTAATATTTCCACAACTCAAGAATATTATTTATCGGTCTGTCCGGAGGATATCACATCGGCCAGCAAGGTCATGAACCGGATGCTGGGGGCTGCGTCAGAAAAATGACGCAAAATGTGACGCAAAAAAGCAATCTGTAGTCCAAAACTCCTCTTTATCGAACATAACTCCTTGTCATAAAGCACCTAAAGAACGAGGCCGATGGGGCTCGAACCCACAACCTTCGGATCGACAGTCCGATGCTCTATCCAATTGAGCTACGGCCCCGAAATCAAATGCACAATGTATCATTACGTACTATGTATTGTCAACTTCTTAAGTTTAAATTGCACAATCATTTTACAACGTAGTGGCAGGGATTATACACAGAAATCTCAGAATCCCGTTACCGGTATTTTTGAACTGATGTTCCTTATTCGGCGGTACAAATACCACATATTCCGGCCGGAACCGGTGCTCTTCACCTTCAAAAACGAAAGTCCCTTCACCCTCGACTATAAAAACCTCATGCTCCCACGGATGTATATGTAAAGGCGTATAGCCGCCCGGCTGTAACTCGAACATCCGCATTGCAAAATTCTCCGCCCCGTCATCTTTGGAAATAAGCCATCTTATCTCGACATCTTTCGCCTCATCTATTTCAACAGGACTTTTGACTACATTGCTGCTGTTCTCAATCTTCATTTTTTCTCCTGTTGTTTATTTATTCCACTTCCTCAGCATCTCCAACCAATGGTCGAACCTTCTCTACCTTGAAATATACTATATGCCGATTAATTTGGTCAGAACTGAAAATCTTCGAGTGTTTTTTCTTAAGTTCCTTAATCCGCTCTGGGTCTGTCTCTTCGCCGGTCTTTGTTAGATAAAGTCTTTTACCCACATAGCCCTCACCGCGTTCGATAAAAAGATAAGTCGCTTTGGGATTGGCCTGAATATTCGCGAAACTAAGACGCTCAAGCATACTAAAAGCAATTGTATCTTCATCTATAACATAAGGACGAGCATAAACAGCCGCATCCACATTACCTTTTGAATCACTTGTCGCCAGAACTCCCGTACCCTTGGTATTCTCAAAATAATCAGCTAAGCCCACAATCATCTCCTTTCTTATTTTTCTTTAAAGCACTTCCCAACTTTGCATCCGGTAGAGAATATATCTCCCACCTTTACGGACCGGCTCGCTGTTGAGAGCTTTTATCCGTTCCCGCTGAATCATCTCAGAACATTAAAGATTAAAGCAAGTAACTGACGCCTAAATGTCCAGCCCCGTAACTTCTCCGCCTTTTTCCTTAAGCTTATTGTAATAAATCCCGAAACGCTCATTAAGCGTCGACATCGCTTTTTTCAGCTCATCAATCTCAGCCGAAAGCGATTTTGCCTCTTCTCCAAGTTTCTCAGCCATCGGGATTTCTTGAAGCTTACTTGTAATCTTTGCAATGTCGTCCTTCTTGGCCACTATGGCATCTTTGTATTCCATTGCCTTTGCACGAAGCTGCTCCACGCTCATCTTATCCGCTTCCGCCTGGACCTCGCCTATTGGCTTGCTTTCATCGGCCTTCTTTGAGCAGCCGCTCAAAACCAACACCGCCATAAGCAGCACATACAAAACAACCAGATTCTTTTTTCCATCCATGTTTCGTCCCCTTAAAAATTTTCCTTATATTTTATACCTTACTTTGTATTTTCAGCTACTAACTTTTTAGCATTTTGTTCTAATAATTACCCCAGTTTTTTCTCAAGAATTCCCGAAACGACCTTTGGATTTGCCTGCCCCCCTGTTTTTTGCATAACCTGGCCCAACAAAAAGCCCCTTGCCTTTTTACTCTTTTTACCCCCGCTGGTTACATCCTCAACCGCTCCGGGATTTTCTTTCAATACCTGTTCGACAATCCCCTCCAGCTCCCCAGCATCGCTTTTCTGAACCAGATTGTGCTCTTTGGCGATTTCTTCGGGCGTTTTGTTCAAATCCACAACACTTATGGCCGCTATCGTGCTCGATGCAGTAGCACTAACAACACCCTCGGTTATCATAGTGGCTAACTGTGCCACTTTTTCTGGCGGAACTTTTAACTCAGACACATTACACCCTCTTTCATTGGCCAGCTTTTGATAGTCCTGAGTTACAAGGTTGCATACTTTTTTCGGCTCTCCGCCTGCCTTAACGGCTTCGTCAAAAAACTCAGCCGTTGCCCTATCTGCCGTCAGCACACCGGCATCATAATCACTAAGCCCATATTCGTCAACATAACGAATTTGTCTTTTCAAAGGCAGCTCACAAAGTCGGCCTTTAATCCCACTAAGCCAACTATCTGACATTTCCACCGGCACAAGGTCCGGCTCAGGAAAATACCTGTAATCGTGCGCCTCTTCCTTTTCTCTTTGCAATACAGTTATTTGCCTTGCATCATCCCAGCCACGCGTGGATTTGTTACCCATCTCCAAAACTTGGCCGGTCTCTAAAAAAACATCGAGCTGCCTTTGAATCTCATATTCGACGCTTCTTTCCAAAGCGCGAAAACTGTTAAGGTTCTTGACCTCGACTATCGGTGTTTTGTATTCTGTTCCATTTTTAGTAACAACCAGATTGATGTTCGGCTCGAAACGCATATGACCTTTTTGCATATCCGCCTGCGAAACGCCTAGGTATCTTACCATCCGTTGCAGTTCCACAGCTAAGCTGCACACCTCTGCGGCACTGTTCATATCCGGCTCGGTAACAATCTCCAAAAGCGGTGTCCCCGCCCTGTTCAAATCTACCTGTGAAAAATTGCCGCTACTGTGCAGGTTTTTACCCGCATCCTCTTCGAGATGCGCCCTTATAATTCTGATTTTTTTCGTTTCGCCTTCCTCGAGGGGTATTTCGATAAAACCATTAATACAAAGCGGCAGGTCATACTGGCTTATCTGGTAATTCTTCGGCAAATCAGGATAGTAATAACTCTTCCTGTCCCACTTTGTAAATTTCGAAATCTCACAATTTAGAGCAAGTCCTGCTAAAACCGCATACTCCACCGCCTTTTTATTCATCACAGGCAGAACACCCGGCATCCCCAGGCAAACAGGACAAACCCTGCTGTTACCCTCCGTACCGTATTCGAGCGCACATCCGCAGAACATCTTCGTCTGCGTATCCAGATGAACGTGAATCTCCAAACCAACTATTACTTTATATTTAATGTCACTCATCTTACTTTTTATTTTTAGTGGCCATTCGTTAAAATTCTTGGCTAATCCATTGCTGGCCTTTTTTTATACCAGTCGGTCTCTTTCTCGAACATCCTTGCAATTCGCAGCAGTTTCTCTTCGTTGAAAGCTGCTGAGAGTATCTGTAAACCTACTGGTAAATTATTTTCATCGAATCCACATGGAATACTAATCCCGGGAACACCAGCTAAATTCGCGCTTATAGTATAAATATCCGAAAGATACATTTGCAGCGGGTCGTCAATCATCTCGCCGAGCTTAAAAGCAGTCATCGGCGCCACCGGCATTATAATGCACTCGCATTTCTCGAACGCCTTCGTAAAGTCACCACGAATCAGGTTTCTT
>CAZUTR010000229.1:0-4697 GCA_964623545.1 uncultured Pirellulales bacterium
ATCGGACGAATATCTTCATATCCCCTGCCGTCAAGCCGTTTGCCTTCTAAAAGCAATTTTCGGACAACTTCACCCTCAATCTTATCTAAAACCTGTTTAACCTGTCCTGTGGTATACTTAGGGGGTGACTCCGCCGTTGAAGTCGACGCTTCGGCTTCCTCCTCACAGTACTCTGCACAAACCTGCTCAAATAACTTCTCCATACCAGCCTTACGCTCCTGCTTTTTCGTTATCTGCTTTAGTTCGCACATTTTCTGTTGTATTTCTGAATTGACCTGCGAATAGAGCTGCTCATCAATTTCCCTTAAATCGGGCGTCTCTTTCTCAACGGTGACTTTAGCAGCCAACTCTTCAATCAATTCACAAACATCCTTGATTGTTTCGTGTGCCACCTTGACAGCATCAGCGATTACGTCCTCCGACAACTCTTTGGCGCCAATCTCAATCATATTTATCGCTTCTTTTCTGCCACAAAGCAGCAAGTCCAGATCACCAGCCTCCAATTGCTTATGTGTCGGATTGACCACGAATTGGCCATCGACTCTGCTCAATCTGCAGGAGCCAATAGGTCCGAGGAACGGAATCTTGCTTATTGTAAGTGCGGCACTTGCTCCTATCATGCCTAAAATATCAGGGTCGTTCTCACGGTCGGCGCTTAGCACGCTGGCTACAATCTGGACTTCCTGGAAATAACCCTCAGGAAACAAGGGCCGAATGGGTCTGTCTATCATCCTCGCCGTCAAAATCTCTTTCGTTGTTGGTCTTCCCTCACGCTTAATAAATCCTCCCGGGAATTTACCAGCCGCACTTTGCTTCTCCCGATACTCAACACTCAGCGGGAAAAAATCAATATCCTCATTTCTCGGCGGTGCCGTAACAGCAGCAACAAGGACAACCGTCTCACCGTATTGAACTACTACAGCTCCATCTGCCTGTTTTGCTATTTTGCCCGTTTCAATTGATAAAGTTCTGCCACCAATTTGCTTTTCCACTCTGCATACATCAAACATACATTTTCCTCATCGTATAGGCCCTGCAACACGCTTATTGTGTCGGCAGAACCTACTATTCGCTGCATTTACTATTCTCTTTGAGATACTCCATGTTACTTTCGCAGGCCGAGTCTGGATATAATCTCCCGATAGCCTCTGACGTCTTTCCTGCTTACATATTTAAGCAACGCAGACCTCTTTCCGACCATTTTCAACAAACCACGGCGTGATGCATGGTCCTTCGGATGAAGCTTAAGATGCTCGGTGAGATCATTAATCCTCTTCGTCAAGAGCGCAATCTGCACCTCGGGCGAGCCGGTGTCGCCCTTGTGTACCTCAAAATCACCAATAATTTTTTCTTTTTCCTGTGTAGTTAACATCCTTTTGGACAAATCCTTAACTAAACTTATATTAACAACTTCTCATCTAAGGCCAAAAAACCTAAAAAAACGATAAACTTCACAATATCATTAATAAACGAATCCTTTATAATAATCAATTGAAATAAGAAATGCAAGATTTTTCTGCAACGAAGAAATGATTAAAACATGTTCTTATATTGAATTAAATCCTGACGAACAGGCCTCAATTTATTTCCCAGCTTAACAGGCCCTCTTTTCGAATAGCCCTCTATTTTCAACACCTCACCTGATTAGAGCCCCAACAGCGGTAGTTCCGTATTCCGCAAAACTACCGGTCCAATATGTTTCCTTGAATCCACCCCTGACCATATCATGAAGTTGATAAACATCGCTGTTGATAAATATCCCGCCAACCTTTTCATCAAATTGACTACCTAATCCCTTTTTGATTTCCTCCAAGGCCTGTTCGACACTCAACGCTGCTCTGTATGTCCGCTCGGACGTCATTGCACCAAAACTATCGGCCAGTCCGACAATCTTACCTATTAACGGTATCCGGTCACCGGTCAAGCCGTGCGGATATCCCTTGCCATCAACCCGCTCATGATGACATAAAACACCCGGTACAATATCACGCATCTGCTTTATTCCACTTAAAATCTCGGCACCTATCAATGGATGCCTTTGAAGACGTTCAAACTCCTCTTCGGTCAGCTTGCCCCCTTTACGCAATACCGCTTCATCCACTCCTAACTTGCCTATATCATGCAACAAACCAGCTAAATAAACCTCTGGTACCTGCTCTTCTTCCAAGAGGCCTTTTTCGACAAGCCGTTCAGCAATCCAACGAGAAATAATCGCCACCCTTTCCGAATGTCCACGAGTGTACTGATCCTTCGCATCAATACTACTTGTTAGTGCTTTTAATGAACCAATAAATAATTCCTCGAGGTCTTTGAACAGCCGGCCGTTCTCCAAAAACACAGCGCATTCGTTTGCCACGGAGTTAAAGAGTTTCACATCGGTACTGTCAAAATCCGGTTTGTCAATTCTGTTGACAGCAACCATCATCCCTATCAGAGGGATATCGTGCACAGTCTTAGTTGTTTTATTCTGACCAACAGCAGCCTTCTCCTTACCGTATAAAGGTACTACAATAATATTGTTTATATTCTGTGGCCAATCATACCTCAAAGGAGAATCTACCTCACTATCAAGCAACGCTTCCTTACCATCGCTGAGCTGCTCAATTAACCGGTTATACAAAAGAGTGATCATATTTTCATCAATATCTATCAAACCCGAGCCAGCGATTAGAACAAACTTCCTCTCGTCCTCTATATTCTTTTCCTGCAGTATAGCTATGCCTTCGACACTTACAATGTCGGTCAGACTATCACAAGCCATTTGCAGAAAGATTGTGCCCGGCTCGGTAACCCTCATATTGTTACTGAGCTTGTGAAGCAATACCAGCTCTTCATAAACCTGAGCAAGTTCGGTGCTAATGTTCTCAATTTGCGCTTCAGACTGCTGCTTGAGTTGAAATTTACAAGCAAAGAGCCGAAGCATTTCAGCAAGAACATCGTCAGGAGGATAGCTATCTTTTTCTACGACGACTACAGCATCGTTGTCCACCGCTTTATCGCCAAGGTCAACCAATGCTACTCCAACAACTGTTCCGTGTCTGTCGCCGGCATTGGTCGTTCTTAGAACCACAGCCAAAAATTGATTATCGATTGTCGATACGAACTTTGCATCTGCAGAGCCACGTTTATCAGAATCAAAAGAATCGGCTAAAAAAGAACGACTGACTTCAACCAAGGTTCTCTCGTCACTCTTATATTTATCACTCTCATTTAATAAGATGAGCCGGCTGTCGGCATCGCAACACGCAAAATTAACACCAAACCTACTTATTCTCTGGCCGAAATCTTTCAAGTCGTTAATTTGCGCCGGGCTTAAACTTTTTGAGGCGATTTTAAACATAACCCAGTGCCTTAATTAATGATTGATTATTGGATAGGGAGGAACAGTTCAGTTATTATGAAATTATCATTTATAAGCTTTTAATTCTCTCATATAATACATCATCGATGACTCTCAAGAGTTCCTTTGGACTAAAGGGCTTGCTAAGACAACCCGATATTCGAAGCTCCTGTTGCCGCTCATCGGCTATCGCAAACCCCCGAGCTGTCAGCAAAATCACAGGTATATCTTTTGTCACTTCGCTCTGCCGAAGTTTTTCCACAAGTTCCAGACCCGTCATAACCGGCATCTGAAAATCCGCAACGATAATATCGGGTTTGTCACTGCAGGCAAGCTCAAGGGCCTGGGCACCATCTGCAGCAGTTATCACCTCATAATTATTATTACGAAGCTTTATAGCTACTACATGAACGATATGGACTTCGTCATCCACAACCAGGACTTTTCTCTTCGCCATTACACTGCCTCCATATCGAATGACTTTTCCAATTACCCTTGACCGTCTCCATCAACCCACAATTCTTTTTTCGGCTTCTTAGAGATACACCTTTATCAGCTTTATATCGGTGGAAACAAACAATCATATCCAACTTAACCAATTTGCTGTGAGATTTACGTTACTCGAAATCTGCTGAAGCGATACAACTGCTATCTCCCCTCCGTCCCACAGTTAAAACCATCAAAACCGATACAATTGACAAGGTAAAATCGAATGAAAAAAGTTTTAAGAGGATTTGAAAATGACTCTACGGTCAAAAGTCAAGAGGCAAAGGCGGTGTGCCGTGCATCAAAATCGCGGGACAAAGCCGAATTTTTCTTTTCATCTTTCACCTATTTTAATATCAAAAACAACGTGACTAACACCAGGGGCATATGATTTAACATGTTTGTATGTTAAAAGCTCTGCTTCTCGCTTATATTTCTCAGCAGCTTCTTGAATATCTTTTAAAGATCTCTCTGGAATCAACTCATTGGGACAAATATCGTGATAATGAATAATACCGGTACAATTTTTTAAACAATTAAAGGCAGTTGATAGGAATCTGTATGTATCCTTGATGCATCCCATTATTACTCTATCAGCAACATTTTTTGGTGCCACTTTTCTATTATCTCCAAGCAATGGTTCTACTACGGAGTTTACATGATCTAATAAAATATTTTCACATAAATAGTTATAAGCTACTGGGTTCATTTCACAGGCAAATATCTTTTTTGGTTTACTATAAACAGCAATAGGAAGTGTGAAATATCCAATCCCTGCAAAAAGATCAACAACGATTTCATCTTTGTTTGAAACATGTGCCATACGAATACGTTCATCCATATTCCCTGATGAAAACATTATTCTCTGGGG
>CAZUTR010000230.1:0-4692 GCA_964623545.1 uncultured Pirellulales bacterium
GACAATTTTTACCCCCTTTTTTGACCCAAAAGCGTAATAGTCCGATAATATCTACATTATCACCTACGCTAACAACCCTATTTTCCAGATTTCCCTCCAAAATCCTCATTTTCCACCCCTTTCCAGACTTTTTTTATCTTCTTTTATCTTCTGAACTATAATTTTTTCCTGATTTTTCGCTGTAAAAACTGCTTTTGTTTTTTATTGACAAAAGCCTTATTTATCTGTAGTATAAAGGATTCACGGACGATTATTATATATTGGATATGTGGCCCTGAATGTGAGATTTTGCTTCAGGAGGGGAGTTTTGAAGCCGAAAAATTTTCAGTTTGCCTATGTTTGAGCTTCGCTGGTATGATTTACCCGGCTGCTGTATTGTTATGGAGGTAGTTTGATGTTCGATAAAAAGACTGGTTGGCTGTTTTTAGCGCTCTTGTTCTTTGTAGTTGGAACTGGTTTTGGCCAGACCCTGGAGGACAATTGGAATGACTTATTGCACTATATAGTTATTGGCCGACTCGACCTCGCCAAGGGTTACGCACAGGCGATTGTGCAAAGTCCCGATATTGAGCAGTTGCATGCACTTAGCAAGCAAACCCCGCAGTATTATTCGATTTTGATGCAGGTTTATGAATCCTCACCTGATAAAGAATTGGCGGAGCTTTGCGGCAAAATTTTGGGTCTGGTTGAGCGCAGCAGATTTGTTCATCGTGCCGACCCCTTGAATATCGATGCGGAAATAAAACGGCTGAGCACCACCGCCCGCGGCCGCCTTGCTGCTGCCCAGCGTCTGCAAAACGCCGGTGAGTACGCAATAATGTATATGCTTGACGCAATGGCCGATAAGTCACGCAGAGACGAGCTGCCCAACATTGTTTGGGCGCTTGGGCAAATGGGCAGAGATTCGGTCAGGCCGCTCGTAGCCGCTTTGCAGACTCAAGACGTCGGCCTCAAAGCAGAAATCATAAAGGCGCTGGGTGCAATCAGGTATCCCGAATCGCTTCCCTATTTGAAATACGTTGTCGAAAAAGACAGCTCTTCTGAGCTGCGCAGTCTGGCTAATGCGAGTATCAATGAGATTGAGCCGGATGTTTTGAATATGAATGCCGCCACGTTGTTCTATCAGCTCGCCGGTAAATATTATTATCACACTGCATCACTTCAGCCGGTGCAGGATGTCAATTCCGCCAATATGTGGTTCTGGGATTTTACTGAGCGGCGACTGGCTTTTGAGAAGGTAGATAGAATCTACTTTAACGAACTGATGGCGATGCGTAATTGCGAGTGGGGGCTTAAAGCCGACCCTGGATTCGGCTGGTCTATCGGTCTTTGGCTGGCTGCCTATTTCAAAGCTGAGGCCTATGGTATTGATATGCCCCCTTATTTTGGCGAAGGACACGCCGATTCTTATGTCTATGCAACTACTGCGGGACCCACTTATTTACATCAGGCATTGGCGCTTGCGGTCAGGGACAGGAATCCAGATGTCGCGCTGGCTGCCGTGGAGGCGCTGGTTACTACCGCTGGCGAGAAGTCGCTGTTCTTTCAGGTCGGCAAGAGCCAGCCCCTGGTCCAGGCGCTGTCTTTCGATGACAGGGCGGTCAGATACAGTGCCGCCATTGCGATAGGTTCAGCTAATCCCATGCAGGACTTTGCGGAAAGTCAGCTCGTTGCAGCCAATTTGGCGCAGGCGCTGGCGCAGCACCTTGCGCCGGAACAAGAGGGTATGAATGCGTGGGAAAAGGAATTGTCCGAGAGCTATGCACTTCGCGCAGCCAGAGTTATGCTCAAATTGGCACAAAGCAGAAATCGTGTTGTTGATTTGTCATTGGCTCAAAAAACACTTATCACCGGGATAAGGAGCAGGAATCCAGAAATTCAGGTCCTTGTCGGCAGGATATTGGCTCATCTCGAGAATCCTACTGCCCAGCGAGCTATTGCTGCGATGGCCTTAACCAGTAAGAACAGTCTCGAAGTACGTATAGAGGCGTTCGGCTCACTGGCCGAGTCGGCGAAACTCAATGCAAATCAGCTCACCGATGAGATGATTGGTTACATATATAATCTTATCAGCTCCGATGACACAGAGCCTGCGCTTCGCAGCGCAGCTTCAACGGCTTTCGGCGCACTTAACCTGCCCAGCATAAAAGTAAAAGACCTCATCCTCGACCAGGCAAGAAGTTGATTATTGGTTCCTTCGACGCACTTCGACGATGCTCAGTACAATGCACTGCGTTTGCTCAGGACAAGTATTGGTAACCGGTAACTGGTTATGGGTAGGTGGGGGGTAAGCTATAAAAAAGATATTCAACGTTTCCTCCTCAGCATCACCTCGCTAAAGCGGAGAAATAGGAATAAAGCTATAGCTTTTACTGTAAGCAGATGATGTTAAACAGATAGGGTGGGTGAGGGGATTTGGGACTCCAAACAAGCCTGAGATTCTAAGTAGGGGGGATAATTTTTTACCAGAATTGGCTTGACATTTCGTCCTGTAATGTTTATGATGTTTATATCAGGGACGAGGATAGGTAGGTGGAGGAGCCACATATCAAATTATCACAAAAGCAGTATTATTATTCTGCTATAGAACAATTGGAGGAGAAGTGTGATGAAAAGCAAATCAGTTATTGTATTATCAGTGGTTTTGATGCTTGTCTTTTTTGTCATCCATGCTGAGGCGACAATCCAACCGATTTTTCAGGGCCTAGGTGACCTGCCAGGCGGTGATTACTGGAGCTCGGCCAAAGGTGTTTCAGACGCTGGCTCGGTTGTCGTGGGATGTAGTGAATCGGCATCGGGTAAAGAGGCCTTTCGATGGGAAAATGGACAGATGGCTGGTCTGGGTGACCTGCCAGGGGGGGGCTTCGAGAGTCGGGCCCTTGATACCTCGGACGATGGCTCAGTCATCGTGGGATATGGCTCGTCGGCTTCGGGCTCTGAGGCGTTCCGCTGGGAAAATGGCACAATGGTCGGCTTGGGTGACCTGTCTAGCGGTGTCTTTGATAGCAGAGCGTGGGCAGTCTCGGCTAACGGCTCAGTCATCGTGGGATATGGCTTGTCGGCTTTGGCCCATGAGGCGTTCCGCTGGGAAAATGGCACAATGGTCGGCTTAGGTGACCTGCCTGGCGATGGATTCTTGAGCTATGCCCTAGATGTCTCGGCCGATGGCTCAGTAGTCGTTGGAGCTGGCTCGTCGGCTTCGGGCTTTGAGGCCTTCCGCTGGGAAAATGGTATAATGGTCGGCTTGGGTGACACACTTAACGGCGACTTTGAGAGCTATGCCCAAGGTGTCTCGGCCGACGGGTCAGTAGTCGTGGGAGCCTACTTTTCGGCTTCGTTCCCGTTCCGTGAAGAGGCGTTCCGCTGGGAAAATGGCACAATGGTCGGCCTGGGTGAACTGCCTGGCGGCCATGCATGGGATGTCTCAGCCGACGGCTCAGCCATCGTGGGAAGCTCAACGGGCTCATCGGGCAGGGAGGCCTTTATATGGGATGCAGATAATGGTATGCGGAGTCTTCAAGACCCGCTGGTAAACGACTGTGGTCTTGACTTGACCGGCTGGAGTCTTTATGACGCCAGGGCCATATCTGCCGATGGACTGACGATTGTTGGTGCGGGGATTAATCCGGAGGGGTATACTGAGGCCTGGATAGCGACAATTCCCGAACCCGCCTCCGCTGTTTTAATGATTGTCGGTGCGACTATTCTTAGCTTGCGCCATAGAAAACAATAGGTCACAGAACCCATTTTGGCTTCGGTGGGTAAACCAGCCACAGTTTTATTGTTTGGCCTTGGAGGTTTGGCCCTTCGACGACGCTCAGGGCAGGCTTTGCTTAAAAAACGCAAAATATAGATTATAGCGGGTGCTTTGGGGGATGGTGAACGGGAGAGACTTCTCTTTTAAGCACCCGTTTGTTATTTGCAGAAGAATCTTTTGGTTTTGCGTCTATCTTGACTTTGCTGTACTTACTGTTTTCTTCTTAGCATCACCGCACCTAAGCAGGGTATATAGCCAGAGCCAGCCTTACAAAACCTCACATTGAATAAGGTTTTCTTTCGTTATGATGAAGTGTTTTGAGTCTATAAAAAAAAAGGTGAAAAACAGGGATTAAAGTTTTATAGAAGAGCTGATCCTGGGGCAAGAGGAGAACACTGTCGTTGGTCGTTAGTATTTGGCGTGTCCTCAGGGGAGATCGCGGTGTACAGGATACGTTATTATGAATTCATACTTAAGCTGTCTCTCATTCTTTTGATGAATCTTTCATCCGGCAGATTGTAAAGGCACACGTGTGCCCATGTTTCGAGGTGAAGCAATCTTACCTTCATTTTCTGATTAGAATGCTCGTGTAGATACCGCATCTGGTCACGACTTAATTCCAGAATCTGTCGGACATGCGAGTTTTGGAAGAATTCAAGGGGAATGTTCATTTTGTTGTAGGTATGCGCAGGAAAACCCATCTTTGTTCTTTGCGACAAATGGCGCGGCAGGTAGCGGTCGGCTATCTTTCTTAATACCCACTTGTCCCTGAGGTAACGATGCCTTTTGACACGGGTGAATGGAGAGAATCTGACTTTATAACGATAAGGGAGGTTTACAGCCATCCTGACAAGATTACTGTCGAGGAAAGGGAACCTCGCTTCTATGCCGGCTGCCATTCCCATGCAATCATTGCGATGCAGCAATGTTCGCAG
>CAZUTR010000231.1:0-4626 GCA_964623545.1 uncultured Pirellulales bacterium
CAAAAATTGTAAAAAAATGGCCAAAAAGTAACGAAAATTGACAAAAAATGTCGAAAAATTAACAGAAATTGACATGTTTTGAGCAAAAATTAACAGGTTTTTTTGTGAGAAGTGAGTAGGCCGTTGGTAGTTTTTGCTTTGTTGGGATTGTTAGCAGTAAGCGGCTCGTAGTTTAATATTCGTAGTTTGAGGATAAATAAGGGAGGGAAGGGGGTGGATTTTATGGATTAAGTGTTAGTGGATACTACGAAGATACTAGATTATGGATAGTCGATGCTCATGAATTGTGGCTTGTGGATTGTGCTTAGTGTTTCCTGGCCTGGGGATGAGTAGATGTTAGGAAAGTAATGGTGAGTTTTTAGTGTTTAGCTGTTGGTGGGTAGTGATTAGTTGATGTGGGATTGGTAATTCTATCCTTAAATAGGGAGGGAAGGGGGTGGATTTTAGGGATTAAGTGTTTGTAAATAGTTAATCGATACTATTGAATTATAGTTAGTGGATTGTGGGTAGTGTTTCCTGGTCTGGGGATGTATAAAAGGGAGGGAAGGAGAGTGATTTGTTCGTGAAGCGGAATTCGTGAAGTGTGAAGCGTATTTTGTCGCAAACGACGAGTAGTTAAGGGTAAATTAAAGATTAAAAATCAAAGTGCAAAATTGTGGAAACCATGCTTTGCATGGCGAATTTTTATTTTTTTATGGTTAATTGTTAATTTGTTATGTAGCAATGAGGATGGTGAAATGAGTACATGAGTGGATAAAATATTTTTTAAAATGGGCAGGGAGGTAAAGAATGGGAGCGGAACAGGTAGAGGTTCTAAAGAAACAAAAGGCGGCGTCGATACGGGTGCAGCAGGAAACAAATGAAGCGGATAGGGCGACGGGGATGAGCGAGCTTGGGATTAGATTTCAAAAACAAGGGAAGCTTGATGTAGCGAAAAGGTTGCATATAAAGTCGCTGGAGATAGAAAACAAGTTGGGGCGATCGAAAGAGATGGCGAGCGATTATGGGAATTTAGGGCTTACATATTATGCCAATGGCGAGATTGACAAGGCGGAGGAGCTGCTTAATAAAAGCAAGGAGATTCATGAAAAAATTGGCTGCTTAGAAGGGCTGGCGGCTGATTGTAATAATTTAGGTATGGTTTACAGGAGGTTGGGCGAGCAGGACAAGGCGGAACAGATGCATCTGAAGTCATTGGAGATTGCGAAGAAACTTCGGATTCGGGAGCTAATGGCAAGTGCTTACAGCAACCTGGGCCTGGTGTATATGGATAAGGGGGAACCTGGTAAAGCAGAACTGATGATTAAACAGGCATTGGTGATTGATGTGCAGGTAAAAAATCAAAAGGGGATAATGAGTGATTATGAGAATTTGGGGATAGTGAATAGGTGGAGAAGTGGTAAGGATTAAGGATTAAGGAATAAGTGGTAAGGATTAAGAAGTAAGGAGACAGAAGACAGGAGACAGAATACAGAAGACAGAGGAAGGACGACAGATGACAGAAGACTGCGGACGGGGCACAAAACTAGCGGACAGCGTTGAGCGGGTAGTAAAGTTTTGAGTTTTTAGTGCTTGGTTTTGAGTTATTAGCGATAGATCGTGAGGTGAGTGGTTAATCCTTCGACTCTGCTCAGGATGGTATTTGTGATTTTAGGGCTTGGAGTTCGGGGGAGCGGCGGAGGTAGCCGGTTTCGGTGATTAGAGATTCGGCGGCGGCGAGGTGTTCGGTGGCTTCGGCGGTTTTGTCGCCTTCGGCGAGGCAGAGGCGGGCGGATTCCAGATAGTAATCGGTGAGATAGAGCTTCATTACGCCCTGCTTGTCGCGTTCTGAGATTTCTTTGACTTCGTCGAGGTCGGTATGGGCTTTGTCGAAGACCTTTTTCAGGCGATATAATGCTGCACGGGCCAACAAGCCGCGCGGTAAATCATCTTGCTGACCTGCTTTTCTCAGGCCATCGACGGACTGGTTGAGGTAATCGGCAGCTTGGTTAAAATCGCCGGTTTTTTCTTTCTGGGCCTGGAGCAGGTGGGCACGACCAAGAGAGAGGTTATCTAAGGCTATTTCAAGAGGAGCGACAAGAGTTTGTTGTTTTGCCCATTCCAGCGTTTTACTGACTCGTTTTCGGACATCCTGGTATTGGCCTTTGGTTAAGAGCAGGTCGCAGAACTTAAAGCCGCGAATAGAATAAAGGTATGGATACTCGGGCTGGTGTTGGGTTTGCATTTGCTCGGCTTGGAGGAAGAGTTTCTCAGCTTCTTTGTTTTTGCCTGATTGATGAAGTGCATCAGCCAAGGCGGTGCGTTCTACTATTTTCTGTTCCAATTTGACGCTCTGATCGGAGTATTTGACGCTATCTTCTGCGAAATCTATGGACTTTGTGATATTGCCCAGAGTAAGATATAGTTCGCTGAGATTGCCAGCATCTTGAGCAGCATCAACCCAATCCTCTTGGGATATTGAAGCTTTCATTCCAGCTTCAATTGGTTGTATTGCCTCCTTTAGTCGTCCGAGTGCCCGGAGGCGGAAGCCAGCCAAGCTAAGGACAAGGGCTTGTCTATGAACCGATAGTTCAGATGACGGATTACTCCACGGGATATCGAAAAAGCCAGCCAGGGCCGATAGGTCTGAGCCAAAGGCGCCGAGTATAGCCGTGCTATAGTGTTCATTTCCCCTCTTGATCCGCTTCCAATAGACTTCTTCCCAGGTTTGGGTATATTGACCAGCCTGGCAGCCGTGGTTGACGGCGGCGAAGAGGGGCTGCATCTCTTCCAGCGTATCCGGGAGGTCTTTTTCGGGGAGGTTTTTATAATATTCGTAGAGCCGTTCGTGGGCCTGTTGCCAGGCGGAGGGATTTTTCTCCTGCAGCCGTTCGCCGAAATGCTCACGGACAAGGGGATGGCAATCGAGTGTGTCGGGGTTATCTTTGTCCTGTTTTGCGAGGAGGCGGAGGTCTCTCAGGCGCTTTACGGCGAATTTCCATTTCGTATCAGAGAGGTTCTGCAGGTTGTCTGTAAGTCCAGCGATAGCGGGAGCGGAGCGGAGGGCATCAATAGCGCCGCCGGGTGCGGGACGGTCGAAAAGGCCCATTATGTAAAGGATATTAAGCTCGGGTGTATCCTTTAGCCAAATTTCATAAGAGGCCATTACTCTTTTCGCGTGGCCTCCTTTTTGCTCTTCTTCGGTTAAGCGGGGGATTAAATCCCGCTTTCTAATATCGCCATCGTGAACTGTTGAAAGGAAGCTACCTAACAGGTTAAGTGCGAGGGCGTGGCCGGCGAATTGCTCAACGGCGGCTTTTAGCTCTTTATAGGTTCCTTTTACACCGAGATTTTTTAAAAGCTCAATTCCTGCTTCTGTCGAGAGGTTTTCCAGAAAGATGCGTTTTAGAGTGGAGCCGGCTGCATCGTTTATATCTTCGACTTTTTCTCTTGTGGTTATGATGCACAGGCCGGGATTGTGGGCGGATAATTGTCTTAACAGGGCCTGCAGGCCAGAGTCTTTTAGTCGGCCGGCCATTGGGCCGGGAGGATATTGCAGTGGTTCGAGGCCATCGAGGATAAGCAGGGTTTTGTATTGCTGGATTAGCTCTGCGAGGCGAAGGGCCTTTTCCCATGGGCCTTTTTTGCTTTGGGCAGTTTCCGGAGCGCCGAACCATTCGAGGGCTTGGACGAGGAATTCATCGGAGGATGCCTGGCGGTCTTCTCTTGTGCCCTGACTGTAAAATGACCAGCCGAAGACGCGCCGGGCGCCGCGGTAATTGTCCGGAGCCATTCGGTGGGTGAGCCAATAGTTTACAAGGGCCGATTTGCCTGCGCCTCCCCAGGCGACGAAGCTGAGGATGTTTGTTTTTTCGTCCTGCCAAGTGCTATCTAATAAGTCTAGTTTTTCATCCCTGCCCAGTAGTAACACCTCGGTTACGGGGAGCTTGGCGATAGAGATTTTTAGGAGGGGGGAATCAGGTTCTTGCGGTGGTACTTCTACTTTTTCGGGTTTTCTCTTACTATATCTTATAGTAAAGTAAATGGAGACGATAGTAACGACTATTCCTATAATGGTTACAATAACTGCGATTTCCATTATTCTCCTGATTTTCCTGAATTTAACTGTTTGCGAAAGGTACAATAGTTGAAAATCCCATCGTTGCCCTCCGCAATAGTTATATTATACCCGAATTGTGGAGAAAAACAAGGGGAAAACTTGATACTCGATTCTTGATACTCGATGCTCGATGTAAACCAGAGGGCGGAGAGCGTGGAAGGAGCACACAGGAATTCCAGTGCACAGTGGCACAAGTTGCAGGGTGAGGAATTAGTTTTGAGTGTTCAGTTGTGGTTTTATCTCGATGAATCGGTGCAGTGGGGGGATGAGGGGCGGAGAATCGTTAATTAGCCTGTTTTTCCTTGATTTTTTAGCAGGAAAAAAGGTATAATTGTGTAGTTTTCAGGGACTCTTCGCGGAGTAATTAGAGAGATGAAAGAAAGTTTCATTGTGTGTTATATGTTGTCTAATGATGTAAAGGATTAAAATATGAAAAAACAAAATATATTAATTCTGCTATTTATCGCGTGTATGGTTGTAGCATTTTTTCTTTATGTCTACATTCTCAGTCCATCTGACGATAAAGT
>CAZUTR010000232.1:0-4583 GCA_964623545.1 uncultured Pirellulales bacterium
TTAAAAGAACAGGTCCGCTGCCCTCTATTCCATAAGTAACGATAGAAACTGCATCGAATGGAGTTGGCATGCTTGGTACTATGTCAACATCTGTGATATTTGCGGTCGAATCTGTCACGCAGACGGTAGCCACAAAGACCACCAGCAGCGTAATTACCCCCATTATTTTTGTTTTCATTATCACCTCCTCGAAATTTAGTATGAAATTCTCAGGCCGCTCCAACTTTCGTATGTTTTATTATAGCAGAAAACCAGATTCAGTCAAATGAAATCTCGGAATCAGGTTTAAGTGCATGTTTTCAAATTGATTACTTCTTTTATTTTGTGGTCTTGAGTGCTTCCAGGGCGGCGAACTTGTCTTCAGCGAACTCGAAGTGCTCATCGAGGCCGGCTACTCGAAAGATGCACTTAGTCGGCATATTCACCCTGCAAAAAATCAGCCGATGCCCGGAATCGCTGAGCGTCTTATGCAATATCAGGAGGTTGTTGATATTTGAGGATGTTACCATCTCGACCTTTGTGAAATCGACAATGACATCACAGTCTGCTTTGGTATGAACCATCTCGTTGACGACTTTAAGTTCCTTGGCTGTTTGTGGTTCTTCTGGCAGTGTAATGAAAAGAACATCCTGTGATAAATTTCGTATTGTCATTTTTCTCGACAGTTCAGTTTTGAATGATGGTATTGTTTGTGACTGTTACTTTCTTGAGCGGCGTTGATTTACTGGGAGTTGTTCCCTTCGTTCATTACTAACTCGCACCTTTTTACGTTTCCTGGCTGTGATTTCTGTAATTCTGATTCTTGCCGGTTTTTTCGGGGCCGGTTTAGCCCGCTTTTGTGATGTGGGTTTTTTCTTTGTTTTCTGACTTAGCATCGTAAGGGCGCGGATGCATGTTTCACGTACGGCATTTTTGGAATGTTTGGTGCCTTCCTCGAGTACTTCCAGGGCCATCTTTTTCATTCTGCCCCGCATGCTTCGCAGGCCGTAGGCGGCGGCATTTTTCGTTTTTACCGAAGACTCACCGAATAAAGCTTCCTTAAGAACATCCAGTCCATCTTCCTGCAGCCAGGAAAAACTAAAAGCGGCGCGACGAGCATTTGAGGAATCGTCGGAATACAGTTTTCCCCTTAGTTGTGAGATAAATTTTACAGCAGCTTCGTCCTTTTCACGGCCTGACGGCGTCCTTCGCTCCATCTTCATAAGACCACCCCTTATCTGAATTCTCAGTGAGTGGACGCAGAGGTCTTTGATGTGCTGCCGGCCAGGAACGAAAACATCCATATTTTCTGTAAAAAAGTCCCGAGCGTCCTTGCTGATGGGTATTTTACAATATGTATGTTTAGAATTGTAGGGAAATTTTTAAGATTTCTTCAATTTTTTAGTGGGGGTAAAAAAAAGGGAGGCACAGGCGTTTTTGTACTTGTTGGCGTCACCCTGCCTCCGGGCTGCGATGTGCCTTTACATCCTGGAGTTCGGTATAATGGCGAAACCGCCTGCTTGCACTCGCAGCTTACTGATTTTAGCAAAAGCGGTTATGGAAATCAAGGAAATTGTGTGAATTTCAGGATTTTAATCCGTAAAGTCCGAATATCAGCGTGCAAACAAAGTATCAGCATCCTTATCTAAATGACAAAAAACGTCAATCAGGACAGCATATATCCGACACTTTGCCGACGATTGGTTCCTCAGTAAACTCATTGAGTCGTATTGCAATCAAGTTCACCGGACCATTGCCCCTCAAACCCGGTGAACAAGATTAGTGAGTATAACAGGATTTACAAGCTGGTAACAAGCTGTGATGGTCTAAGGGTTGCTCTTACAACTTGACATCATTTATGGCATAATTTTGGGGATGTTCAGCTATTGTTGGACTCTAAGCACAGCAGCGGCGTGAAGCTTTGAATGCTTGATTGAATATAAGACTTCGTTTGCTTTCTCGAGCGGGAATTGTTCGACGGTGGGCTTAATTGGTATTTGAGCAGCTAAGGGCAGGAATTCCTCTGCGTCGCTGCGGGTAACATTGGCGACGCTTTTTATTTCTTTTTCGAGCCAGAGGTATTTGGCGTATTCCAGATTGGGGACCGGGGTTTCTTTTCGAATGGCATTTATGACAAGCCGACCACCTCTTTCGAGTACTGACAGGGCGTCACGAACGCATTCGCCAACCGGGGTAAAATCCATTATCTTGTTTATCTTTGCAGGTGGTATGTCACCGGAACGGCCGGTCCATTCGGCGCCGAGCTTTTTGGCTAACTGTGCGTGCTTGTCGGTTTTAGTGAAGACGAAGACAGGACAATTTGGAAATTTATATTTGATGATTTGAATTACGATATGTGCCGAGGCGCCGAATCCAAAAAGACCGATGGTTTGGCCGTCGGTTATATCCGCAAGTCGTAATGTGCGGTAGCCGATAACGCCGGCGCAAAGCAGCGGCGCCGCCTCGGCGTCGGAGAATATCTCAGGTAGGGGGTAGGCATAGTCTTCACCAATGGTCATATATTCAGCATATCCACCGTCGGCATCCTTTCCCGTCCATTTTGCATTTTCGCAAAGGTTTTCTTGTCCTGTTTTACAAAAACTACATTTGCCGCAACTGGAGTAAAGCCAGGTGATTCCCACATGGTCGCCGGTTTTATATTTTGTTGCTGATTTGCCGCTGTCAGCCACTGTTCCAACGACCTGATGACCGGGGATGATTGGTGTTTTGGTTGGCTGGAGTCTGCCCTCAACTTCGTCGAGGTCTGTATGACAGGCACCGCAGACCGAGACCTTAACGAGAATTTGATTGTCGGTCGGCTCGGGGATTGGCAGCTCGGCCGGCTCCAATGGTTTTTCTTCTATGGGTGCAGGTTTTCTTAAAACAATAGCTTTCATTTCGAGGTTTCCTCTTTGAGCTGTTTTTCAAAGATGTTGTAGCTGTCCTGGCTGTAAAGACAGAATAAAACTTTTTCAAGTTTGGTTTGGCCTTTAAGATAATCAATAGTAATGCTGAGCATTATCTCGGCGCACCTTTGAATAGGGAAGCCGAAGATGCCCGTGCTGATTGCGGGAAAGGCGATACTTTTCAAGTTTTTTTCATCGGCTAATTTCAGTGAGTTAAGAGTTGCGTTTTTGAGTTTTTCATCTTCACTTCCTTCACCCATTCTTGGGCCGACCGCGTGGATTACATATTTTGCCTTGAGATTGCCTCCCGTGGTTATAACGGCTCCACCTGTGAATGTGCCGCCGATTTTATTACATTCTTTCTGAATTTCTGGCCCGCCTTTTCTTCTTATAGCTCCCGCCACTCCGCCACCCAGAACTAATTGAGCATTTGCAGCATTGACGATTGAATCAGTCTGTAATTCTGTTATGTCCCCTTCGGTCAGTTCGAGAATGGAGTTGGATACATTTACTTTCACAGTTTTTAGCCCTTTACAATAATGATAACTTACATTTTTTAGAAAGGATTGGAAGTAAAAATTCGGGCTGAAAGGGGAAGAATATATAGGAAGGGCTGATGTTTTAATGCTCCCACATTCCGTCGGGACGCACCTGCAAAACGCCGGTGTCGCGATAGAAATTCAGTGTAGCTATCGTATAATTGACCAGGGCTTCGGTAGCTGCGTTTTGGGCACTGTATAAATCTTTTTGTGCATCAAGAACATCACGGGTATTTGCACGACCGTACTGGAGAAGCTGGAGCGTGTTGTCAAAACGTTTCTTTGCTAATCCCAAACTGTTCAATTGTACTTTGCGATGCTCAATAGATTCAATTAAATCCCGATATGCCTGACGAACTTCTAATTGAACTGTATCTGCCGTTTGTTCAAATTCTCGCTTTCGTTGGTTAAGGATTATAAGGGCCTTGCGATATTCATTTTCTTCTAACAGTTTGTCGGGGTCCAAATCAAGTTCCAAACCGGCAGCACCGGTATTTCTTACCGTTCCTCTTAAGTCCAGAGGGTCACCGATTTTTTTGGTCCTTTGCTGTATACCAGCTACGAGGTTCAGCTGAGTACGAAGATTGTCGGCTGCGACCGCAACCTTTCGTTCGGCGTCTTCGATGGCCTCTTCGCTGTTGGCAAGGTCAAGGCGCTGTTCCAAAGCTGTTTTGATGGCCTCGACTTCAGAAAAATTCGGTGCTGTCATCGGAGCTGCTGCTAAAGCTTCAAGTTCGTCAGCGTCCAGTTGTAGTTTAATACTCGGTTGCAAACTTATCGTTATTTTGAATTCGTCAAGTGCCCGCTTGTATAGCTCTGTTGCCTGAATATAATCGTCCCAGGCCTTGAGTCTGTCCTGATGGGCCTGGTCGAGTTCGAATTGGGGAATACGTCCGGCATTAGCCAGTTTTTTTGCCCTTTGGTAAACTGCAAAAAGTGTTTTGTAGTTATCGTAAGCATTTTTGGCATTATCGTACTGTTGCAGGACCTGATAATACTGAGAGATGACCGAGACAATAAATGTTTTACGGAAGCGGTTGAACATGCGAATCTGATAAAGGGTATCACGCTCGGCCTGAGTCAGATTTTCCAGAATGATTTCACGGTCGCTGCCGCGCAGTAGCGGCTGTGTTACAGTGGCGCTGAAAATTGAGGAAAG
>CAZUTR010000233.1:0-4577 GCA_964623545.1 uncultured Pirellulales bacterium
CAAAACACCTTCGCGGAATGTATGTTATTCTGACACCGGGGTCCGGTTTTAGTGGTTAGGGGTTTTGGGTTAGGTGTGAGGGAAATAATCAATTAAATTCACCGTAAATACCACGTGTTAAATTCTGTACGTATCACTGGTGACTTTTCACAAAATTAGCGAAAATGGGCAAAAAACGGGCACGAATCAAAAGCCACATAGAATGCAGATAAATAATCAACTATGAATAATCAATAATCAATAAAATTCTCCGTATTTACCACGTGTGCCAGCTCGGGAATTAGTTAATTGGTTAAATGGTGAGTTGTTAAGTTATAAGGATTAAGAATTAAGGATTAAATTGTAAAATTCAAAATTGAGGAGGCGACGCGTCGCAGTTCTTTTAACGTTTTTTGCGTTAATATAGATAAGAATTTCGCAATTTTTCGACCAAATGCGCAGGGGGGTAAGAGGTAAAAATCGGAATTTTCAAAAAATTTTAATTCGTTTATGGCCGGACGCTTACGCTTCCGGCTCTGTTTTTAAATACACGATTTTTCGACCAAATGCGCAAGTTGGGCCAATTATAGAAGGGCATCGTTTTTTGCCCTTCGGGCGTAAAAAGAAAATTCGAAATGAGAAGCACGAAATTCGAAACAATTTTCAAAAGTAAACTGTTCAAAATAAGATTGCTTCGCTCCGCTCGCAATGACAGGAGGGATTATTCAGATAGTTATTAACATTCCGAGGTGGGTCGAGCGGATAATAGTTCAGCCGGTTCTTTTATACAGATACGTGCGCTACGGCTATGCGTTTCGCAGAATAGCATTGACTAAAGGCAAATTCGCCATAGTTGACCCGGACGACTACTGGCGGCTGAGCGGATACAGATGGACCGCAAGTAACAGCGGGCGAAACTGGTACGCACTTAGACGAGAATGGTGCAAAGATAAAAAAAGAAATGAGCGTTGCGTGTATATGCACCGGGAAGTAATAAAAGTACCAAAAGGAAAATTTGCAGACCATATCAATCATAAAACCTTGGATAACCGGAAGGCGAACCTTCGAGCGGCAACACCAGCTCAAAACCTGTGGAACAGAGGCAAAGGAAGGAAAAAGAGCACATCAAAATATAAAGGTGTCGGCTGGTCAAAGGCGCACGGCAAATGGTGGTCGCAAATCCAGGTCAACGGAAAAGGACGGCATCTGGGCTGGTTCAAAACTGAAATCGAGGCGGCAAGGGCATACGATGCGGCAGCTAAAAAATATCACGGCGAATTCGCACTATTGAATCTTGAGTAAGAACAGTTAGATGGTGCGGAATATAAAAGGGCTCCTTTGAGGAGCCCTTTGTTTAGTGTCAATTAGCTGTTGTTTATTTGGGAATAACGTTGACTGCACACGGGCCTTTTTTGCCCTGGCCCATTTCGAACTCGACCTTCTGGCCTTCGTCCAGATTTGCGTAACCTTCTGTCTTGATTTCGGAGTGATGAACGAACAGGTCCTCTCCGCCGTCGTCAGGGGCGATAAACCCGAAACCCTTACTGCCACTAAACCATTTTACTATACCAGTACTCACTACAGTTCTCCCCGGCCTTTTAATCGGCCGTCAATCTAAAATATCTCTCACGTTTGTCTTAGAGGATATTCCTGAGAGATGAAAGAATATGCTCAACAAAAAGATACATATACCATATATCCTCCCGATTTGCAATAAAAAAATTAAAATACATACAAAATTCGAAAAAAAACGCTCTCACACAAAAATCAAACGCACCAAGCGGTGTACGCAGAATCGATGGCGCTGCGAGCGATTAATTGTATTGCTGCCACTGGGAGGCAAGAGTGACATAATCGACGAAATTTACATCGCCATTACCGTTGTAATCCGCGCCGTTACAGTCCATTACATCGCAGCCGGTCTCCAGCCAAAAATCGGTAAATATGTCCAGGTCGTAGTAGTCCACGCAGCAGTCATCGTCCAGGTCGGCAGTGGGACATACATGGTTATAAACAAATGCTGAGCCGCGGTTGTCATCACCGTATGAACCGGCGATGGCATAGTCGCCGTCCATCGAGACCGAGCACCCGAACATTTCGAGGTCCCCTGAACCGGTGGCTATGAGCTTCTCCAGTTCCGTCCAGTTGGAGCCGTCCCACCTGATGATATAGGCGGCACCTGCAGAACTTCCACCCTCATCATCACTCCATGCTCCCACTATGGCATAATCTCCGCTGATGGAAACAGACCAGCCAAAATAATCGTTTTCATCAGGGTCATGGGCCATCAGGATGGCTTCTTCCGTAAAGGCATCAGGAGTGAAGTGGTATATATACGTACCACCGACCTGGCCTTTTGCGGGCAGGTCTTTTCCGGTAGCTCCAATGATGATTTTATCGCCTCGAATAGCAACTGAAGAGCCAAACCAGTCACCGGCTGAGGCATCTGATGCCGTGAATCTATACATTGCCCCCCAGGTCGGACCTATACGCTCATATAAATAGGCGGCTCCGATGTGTGTTAACGTCGGCGAATCACTGCTATGGTCAGCTCAAACAACAGCGAAATTTGCGTCGATAGAAACGGCGCAGCCAAATCGCTCGCCGGACATAGGATTTAACGATAAAATCTTTTGCGAATCATTCGTATCGGCCCATTCACCTTCCGGTTTCTCAAAGACGTATGCCGAACCGCAGTCATTTCCAATAGCGGAGTCATCATCAAAATATGCGCCGACGATGGCATAGTCACCGCTGAGAGAGACAGAAAAGCCAAAATTGTCCCCGGCCAAACCATCGAAAGCGGTCAGCTTGGCCTGCTGGGTCCAGGTTGTTCCGCTTCGCTTGAAGATATATGCAGAGCCTTTGCTGCTATCGTCTCCAAGAGCACTGATAATAGCATAGTCTCCACTAATCGAGACCGAAGTACCGAAGTTATCGCCGCTTGCCCCGTCCGAAGCGAGCAATTTATCCTGCTGGCTCCAGCTTGAACCGGTACGTTTGAATACATAAGCGGCACCGCGATTATCATAAGGGTCAATGCCTACATCAGAATAACGTGCCCCTGCAATAGCATATTCGCCGTCAATCGAGACACTAAAGCCGAAATAATCATAGTCGGCGGCGTCCGAAGCGGTTATTTTCTGCTGCTCGGGCCAGTCGGCCAGCGCTGCACCCGCCTGGAATAAACACGCGATGATAAATGGGATTACTACAAACAATCGGGTTCTTTTGTTTCTCCTTTGCATTTTCAACCCTCCAATTTAAAACGTTGTAATATGTTAGTTTTTCACCTTTAAAATAGCGCAGTGATACACCGGCCAAGTACTATATTATTTAAAAACGGTTATCACTATATTATAGAGCTTTGCGATGTTTTTGTCAAGGAAATTGGGCTAATTACGCAATTTCAGCCTTTTAATTCCATGTATGGAGCTGAGGCGGCGAAAAATATCACGGAGAATCCGTATTATTGAGCTTTAATGAGGAGTGAGCATCGGCACATTGCGTCAGTTTGACGGATATATTAGATTTCGTCCAAAACCTGCTTTAATTCATTGTAGACGGCAGCTACCTCATCTTCGGTAAGGTTATTGTAAAACGGCAGTGATATGGTTCTGCTGCACACAGAGTCAGTGACAGGGAAATCCTCCGGCTTATAGTCAAACTGCTCGGCCATAAACGGCTGCGAAAGCACAGGCGGGAAATAATTCTTTACCTGAATGCCCCGGTCATTCATCGCCTGCAGAACGTCATTGCGCTGCTCTAAGGTAAACTTATCCGCCAGCCGCACGACGAACACGAACCAGCTTACATCGCAGCCATCCTGCTCTACGGGGACAATTAGTCTATCATCGGTGGCTAACATCTGCTGATACCATTTAGCGACCTGTTTGCGTTTGGCTATGATTTCATCTATTCTGGATAACTGAACAATTCCGAGAACGCAATTAATGTCACTTATGCGGAAGTTATAGCCCAGCCGTTCGTGAGCGAGCCAGGCGCCGGATTTGCCCCTGCCCTGATTTCGAAGCGAAACGCACATATCCGCCAAGTCATCATCATCGGTCAGAATCATTCCACCTTCGCCGGTGGTGATTTGCTTGTTGGGATAGAAGGCAAAGGTGCTCATCTTTCCGAACGTCCCCGCCTTTCTGCCGTTCAAGGCCGAGCCAAGAGCTTCGCAACTGTCTTCAATAACGATTAGATTGTGCTTTTGCGCAACTTCACAGATTTTGTCGAAGCCGGCGGGGTTGCCGAACACCTCGACCGGCAGGATTGCTTTTGTTTTGTCCGTGATTTTCTCTTCGATTTTTGCGGGGTCGATATTCAGGCTGACCGGGTCGATATCGACGAAGACCGGCTTCGCGCCGACCATAAGTATAACGTTCGTCGTTGCGATAAACGTAAATGGCGTGGTGATGACCTCATCGCCGGGGCCAATACCGAGAGCGAGCATACATAAAAACAGGCCACTGGTTCCGCTGTTGACAGCCACAGCCCTTTTTCTGCCGATGTAATCACAGAAGGCATCTTCGAATTCGCCGAGTTTGGGCCCGAGCGACAGATTCGGACTGCGAAGCACCTTGCAGACCGCC
>CAZUTR010000234.1:0-4504 GCA_964623545.1 uncultured Pirellulales bacterium
TCAGCCGACAAGTTTGTGTTAGCCGTGCCGATGTGGAATTTTTCGATTCCATATCGGCTAAAACAGTACATCGATATTATCGTCCAGCCGGGTTATACTTTCACGGTCACCGAAGACGGCAATTACCAAGGACTGGTTACAGACAAGCCGATTTTCATCGCCTATGCACGCGGTGGTGAATATCCCGAGGGCAGCCCAATGCAGGCTTTTGATTTGCAGAGGAAATACCTTGAGTTGATTCTCAGCTTTATCGGCTTTACCGATATCCGCTCCGTAATAATTGAGCCGACCCTTATGGCCAGTCCAGAATTGCTGGAAGAGAAAATCGATGGAGCAATCGCCAAAGCTAAGCAAATCGCAGAAGAGTTTTAATCAACTCTGCTAACACACAGATTTAAGGTATAGTTCTCGGCTGCTATCGCCTGCAAAGGTTTAGCCACTGCTGGACGGAGGTGTCGGTATGCTCCAATGGTATCTGCGCCAAAGCTCATCGATAAGCCGTTTATTAGTCCGTATCCAGCTCTCCAGCTTTCGCAACTGCTGGTATATATCTTTGTTTTCTTTGGAAATATCCTCGGCAAGCTTTTTGTTCTCGAGTTTCATATCCTCTACTGTCTGTTTGAGCACTGTCATAGCCACGTCGACCTGTTGACTATTTTCAGAAACTTTATTTATAACCTCTTTGAGTTTATTTTCGAGCTCAGCCTCAAACTCAAGTTTCCTTAGTTTTGCCCGTGATTCGGTTTCCCTTGTCCAAACCTCTCTATCTTCCTGCAGCTTTCCAATCTTCCGGTTAATGTCTTTTATTTGTTCGTCAAATTCCCTCTGTGTTTGTGATAGCAACTGTTTTGCCTTCTCGTAGCAGCGAATTGCCTGTATGAAATCATCCGGGTCATCTCGAAAATCCCAGGTCCTGCCAGCGAAATATTCAGCAAGCTCAAGATAGTATTTGTATTCCGGGGTGTTTCTGATATCTATGGTTCGAGTATCTGCATCTCTTTTGCTGTAGGTGGTTGGAACCATTGTGCTTTCCTTTAGCTGTTCAACGATGATTTTATTTTTGTCTTCCGAGACCAGCTTTCCATAAACGAGGTTTCCATCGCGAAGATAGAAATCCACCATTTTGACAAAAGTCATTCTCTGTCCCGAGTCCTTCGTTTGTTCAGAATCCTCGCTGTTGGTCTTACTTGTTTTGGCCGTATCCTGTTGCTGGCCCGATTGGGCATAAAGTACAGAGCAAAAGCTAAGTTGGATAATCAATGTTGTTATCATAATGCGTTTTGAGCTTATAGTTTTCATTTTCAAATCTCCCAAATAATCCAATTTCTTTCAAAATATTGCGCAGATTATACCAGACTTTCAGCCAAATTATAATGGCAAAAGCTGATATGAGGATTTCGAGTAAGATTCTGTAGGACAAAAATCACCCGCCGCCCCGTCTTGCGTCGGGAGACGCGGGGGCTGGGGAATGAATAAGTTGATATGACCTTATAAGCTCAGCCACGCTCCAGGCCTGTGCGAAGCAGCCTCTCGGCTGATGAGGTTCATCACCGTCAAAAATCTCGGAAATTTGCCCGAGGCAGCCGTCCTCTGTCAAATGCTTCATCAAGGGTTCGATTAACTTAGCCGCCTGTTTTCTACTCTGCTGACTGGATTTGTTCACTTTAAGATAGGCCTGCACAAATGCCCCCATAAGAAACGGCCAAACGGTCCCCTGGTGATACGCCTGGTCACGTTCTTTCTGTGTACCGATATAAATGCCTTTGTAACGTTTGTCACGAGGGTCTAATGTTCGCAGGCCATAAGGAGCGAGAAGATTTTTTTGCACAACATCTATAACAGCTTTCTGTTGATTGGCTGTAAGGGGTGAAAAGTCAAGCGAGACTGCAAATATCTGATTCGGTCGCAGACTCGCATCTACCGAACCGTCCGGAAGAATGCAATCATTTAAGTACCTGCGCTCCTTGTTCCAGAACAGCTTACGAAAAGCTTTTTTAACCTTATCTGCCATTGGTCCATAACATGTCCATTGAATTGCGTATTGCGCATCTTTTTCTTCCCGGCGGCGCTGTTTCTCAGTTAGGGAAGAATAAAATTGGTCAAGGTGCTTTAAAGCGTTATACCACAAGGCATTGGCCTCAACAGCTTTTCCGAATCGAGGCGTAAAAGCAGCATCATCATATTTTGCATCCATCCATGTAAGTTGAGTCTGCTCGTCGCCTGCGGTTATAAGGCCGTCCGAATCAGAATGAATATTGAACCGCGTGCCATTTTGATACGAATCTATTATCCATCGAATAGTCGGCAAAAGTTGTTGTTTGAAGGTTTTGGAATCTTCTGTTGTATTGAGAAATTGAAACGAGGCATTGATGAACCAAAGTGACGCATCGACACTATTGAAATGGGCGGTGTTACTGTAGTCGTCGAACCTATTTGGAATCATACCTTCATCCGCTGCCTTAGCAAAGTTGGTCAAAACCGACCTTGCCTGGTCAAACTTGCCGGTTGAGAGCAGCAGACCCGGCAAAGCGATAAAAGCATCTCTACCCCAGTCTAAGAACCACGGGAAGCCAGCTAAAATCGTAAACCTGGAGTTGTTTGCCGGCGGCTGGAGCGGTGATTGATGTGCGCGAGTTGCGATAAAATTATCAGCGGCAAGGCAAAGGACATCGTATTGTGTATCTTGTGCAGAATATTTCGTTCTTTTCTTTTGGTTTTTTGTTTTTTGCTGTCGAGCTATTTCTATTATGCTTTGTTGTTGTTTGAACAGCTCTTCTCGTACTGAATTAATATCGGTTTGTATCAGCTTCTCTAACTCGTGAGCCCGGATCGGTGGTTTTAAGCTTGCCCACAATACAATCTTTGTTGGTACGTCGGGCTGTACTTGGTACTTGAAGAAACCGGGCGACCACAAGTCCTCCTTGAAATCCTGACCTCTTTGCCTATCGTTACGATATACAAAATTAAACCACCATTGCTGGTCGGTCTCAAAGTTTGCTGAAGGACAAGCGAGAAGTAATTGGCAACTATTGGGTGCATCGTGGTGAACCAGAAGGCCTGTGTCCAGTTGCTTTGAACATAGATGTGCGTAGGATTTCTGAAGCGAGTGAAAATCCCGCAGCGCAACAAGTGGACGCAGAATGAACTGTGTTTTTTTCTCTATAGATGAAAAATCATACACAAGGGCGATTTTGTCGGCCTGGTGGAGCAGATATACGGACTTTGTTATTGAAAGGCCGTCCAATTGGTAATCAAAGTGCACTCCAACGTCCTGACGAAAGTTTTTCAGGTACTTAAAACCTTGCGGAGCAAACGAATTGCTGAATTCGAATGTTGAAAGATTGATGATTTTTCCATGCCCCTTAGTGTGTAAGCCTTTAGAGGATGGAGTTTGGTCTTCAAATAAAACCATTTCGACGCAGTTAGACAGCGCCAGTATTCTTTCGGCTGGTGGACGCAGGGAACCGATAAGCAGGCCATGGTATCGGCGGGTATTACAACCGACAACCGTTGATGACGCGTAGCCGCCTCGCTGGTTGGTCAATAGCCATTCTTTGGTCAGTAAATCATCAAGCCCCCTGCCGCTGATTTGCATCGAAGCAATCTCCGGCAGGTCATCTTGCACGTTATCTCCAAATGTTGCACTCTTGGCATCAGCTTTCTGTAATATAACCACAGCTTTTTTCCTTTATTACGTTTCTTATATTGTATCCGCTGTTATTTTTGAACTTCGAAAACGGCGAATCATTTGCATTTTAATCTAACGTTTGCGTCAGCAGGTTTGCAAAGCTCTGGTATCTTGACGTACCACGGACAGCCTTTTACTTGTTTGCTGCTTCAGACAGCGATTTTGTAAATTACCCAGTACATTCATAAAATTTATGTAGGAATCATAAGGTGAATCGTACGGATTAAAATATTTGTGGACGTCACCATCTGCAAAGTACTTTGTGCACATATAATAGAAGTGGTCTGATACTTGTAATTTGCGCCAGTCTGCAATGATATCCTGGTCGCAGGTTTGTTTGACATTCTTTTCGAGCCGATAAAGCTCGTGAATGGCATTCGATTGCATAGCGTTTCCAAGCCAGGCAGAAAGGTCTCTTTCAGTATCCGCCCAGCTGATTATATGCGGGACATCAATTGTATCAACGCTCTGGTAGCTTTGGACGACTTCACTCGGGGTTTTGAAGTCGTTGTCCGGATGCTTTAGAATTTGCTCCGGCAGATGTCGCAAAAACTCAAATATGCCGGTATCCTCCCATTGATGTTCGCCGAATGTCTCATAATCCATAAAGAGGTTAACCACATTACCATTTCCGTTAACATTTCCTACCCATCCGGCAAATTTATCCGCTGTAAGAGGCCATTGAGACCAGTGGCGATTGGAAAACCTGAAGGCAATATCATCACTGAGCGTATAGTTCTTCAAGAGAAGCTTGAGTTTACTGCACCCTTTTGGTTGATAGATAAAGTTTGGATTTCGATGGCCGAGGATGTGGTC
>CAZUTR010000235.1:0-4504 GCA_964623545.1 uncultured Pirellulales bacterium
TGCCTTGATTTTCATGGCGAGGGTTTGTGACGTTACAATAGGGACCTTGCGTATTATCTCTGTATCCAGGGGTTATAAGTTTCTCGCTCCTGTCCTTGGCTTCTTTGAAGTTCTGATTTGGATAGTTGTAATCGGCAAGGTAATGCAGAATCTGGGCAATGTTTTCTGTTACATTGGTTACGCAGGCGGTTTTGCAGCAGGCAATTTTGTCGGCATTATTATCGAAGAACGACTGGCCATGGGAATGCTGGTTGTTCGAATTATTACCAGAAAAGATGCCGCTGATTTGATAATGAATCTCAGAGACAGCGGTTACGGTGCCACGAGTATTCCGGCGGAAGGTAAAGGAGGAAGGGTGTATATTGTTTATAGTATTATTAAACGCAGCGACCTCGAGGATGTTGTTGAAACCATCAAGAAGTTTAATCCTAAAGCGTTTTACTCGGTGGAGGATGTCAGATTTGTCAGCGAGGGGGTTTTCCCGTCGAGAGCAAATCTGTTTCAGCGGAGTATGCTTAACCTGCCCAGGATATTTCGAAAAGGAAAATAATAAATATTTAAAGATGAGGTAAACAGTTATGGCTAAGTCGGTTAAAAAGCGTTCCGGCAAAAGGGGACTTCCGCCGGGGACTCTGGTTTATATAGGTGAAAGTAGGACGGAAACTGTAAGAGTCACGTATATCGACTACGGTGAGCAAAACTTTGACGAAAAACAGGTCTCAAAAGTTGAAGAGTGTTTCCCGTTTAAGACAACTCCTACAGTGACCTGGATAAACGTCGATGGCCTGCATGAGGTTGAAGTAATAGAGAAAATAGGAAAAGAATTCGAACTTCACCCTCTAATGCTTGAGGATATTCTCAGTACCAGCCAGCGTCCTAAATTTGAGGATTTTGAAAAATACATCTTTATTGTACTGAAAATGCTTAGCTTCGATGATGAGAAAGGAACAGTGCAGTCCGAGCAGGTCAGCCTGGTGCTTGGACCGAATTATGTTATTTCATTTCAGGAGCGCCTTGGTGATGTTTTTGAGTTTATAAGGGACAGGATAAGAAATGCCAAGGGACGCGTTCGCAAAATGGCATCTGACTATCTTGCGTATTCGTTAATAGATGCCATTGTGGATAATTATTTTGTAATACTTGAAAAGCTCGGAGAGAAGATTGAGTCTATGGAGGAAGAGTTGGTTAAAGACCCTACGGAAAGGACTCTTCAGCAAATCCACGGCTTAAAAAGAGAAATGATTTCTTTGCGAAAGTCCGTCTGGCCCTTGAGAGAGCTAATCAGCGGCCTGCAAAGAAGTGAATCTTCGCTGATTAATGAATCTACCGGGATTTATCTGCGGGATGTTTACGACCACACAATTCAGGTTATAGATACGATAGAAACCTTTCGGGATATGGTCTCGGGAATGCTTGACATTTATCTTTCGAGCTTAAGCAATAGAATGAATGCTGTTATGAAGGTCTTAACTATAATTGCGACAATTTTTATACCGCTGACGTTTGTAGCCGGCATATACGGAATGAACTTTAATACGGAAAAATCGCCCTGGAATATGCCTGAGCTGAACTGGTATTGGGGCTACCCGCTTGCCCTGTTGGCTATGGCCGTGGTTGTGCTCATTATGTTGATTTATTTTAAACGGAAGAAGTGGTTATGAAATAATTGTGTGAATCGTAGAAATCGCACTGAATTAAGGAGTATGGCAAATGGATTGGGTGTTATTTATTACAGTGCTTACTGTATCTTTTACTGTAGTAAGAATAGGTGCTATTGCGTTTCAGTTGACAGGTCTTGAATGGTCTTTGGCCAAATTTCAGGCGCTGTCGTGTTTTACCGGCACGGGTTTCACAACAAAGGAAGCGGAGTTGATTACCGGCAATAAACGAAGACGCAGAATTGCATCGGTTCTTATGGTCTTGGGTAATGCCGGCCTTGTAATTATGATTGCGACTTTTGCCAGTTCATTGAATCCCGGCCAGGCTATAAAAACCGGCTTATCGAGACGGCTCCTGCCGTTTATTCCTGCCGATTTGGTGCGATGGGTTAATTTGCTGATTATTGTTGTTGCGGTGTTTGTTATTTACAAGGTTTTCACTAATCCAAAATTTTCACGTAAGTTGACCGAATTTTTGAAAAAGAAAATTATAAAAAGGGAGCTTTTCAAGCCGGTATCGTTTGAAGAGCTCCTGTTGGCCACCGGTGGTTATGGTGTTTCGAATATAAAGATTCATGAGGGTAATCCCATTGCCGACAAGGCACTTTCTGAATCCGGCTTGAGGGAGGAGGACATCACGGTCCTCGCTATTGTGAGAGAAGATGCGACAATGGCCAATCCCCGTGCTAATGCTAAGATTCTCACCGGTGATGAGCTTTTATGCTTCGGGAAGCTGGAAGATATCAGAAAGAAATTTGCGTAAAGCAGGTCTAATAAAAGTTAATTATCGGTTGAATTTCAAAACTACAAAGTTTTTAAGAGTTTATTTATTCGATAGAGCATTCAATCTCCATCCCCCTCTCTATGCTTTTTGTTATATGGCATCGGTCTGCGACCTCAAGTATGCCTTTTTTATGTTCATCAGACAGTTTTTCACTTAGGCGGATATTGACGTCCATTTTTGCTGTGCGTGTCAGAGATTTGTCTTGCGGCATGGTCTTGACGCGCCTGCTTAATTCTATTGCCATATCTTCGTATGGTATGTTGTTTTCCTTACAATAATCTATAACGTAGCTTCCTATGCACATCCCTATAGAAGCTGAGAAAAGTTGCGCCGGCCACATCCCGTCCCTCTCGGTCTTTCCATCTTCGCCTTTGCCGGTGGTTACGGTATAGTCCCTGCATGTTGCTGAGAAACGATTCCCGTTTTCATACTTAACTAATACTTCCATAAAAATTACTCTCTTTTTGAGATTTCCCATTTCACCCCGTTAGGGGCTTACAACAAAACATTTTTTGTTTCCCACGCAAATACAATGAGCCTCTAATGGGGCACGACTTCAATGATTTTACAAAAATCACTTTGAACTATCAAAAATTTTCTTTTCCGAGGCAGCTTTTTGGATTTGAGGTACTTTCAAGCTGTTTTGCTGCTCATACCAGCCACATCGGCCCGTTCAAGAACAAGCAGCAACTCATCAAGGCCCTGCAGAAGGTCGCCTGCCAGCGAGGAGCAGGCCAAGCAGGAAGCGGTCGAGGCAGCCAAGAAGGAGGCGGGGGGGAAAATTATTTAACGCTGTGAATGAGGAGTTTCGTGAAGGACGCCGCGAAGCACGGCCTTCCCGAAGTCGTGCTCAATTCTATTGTTCGGCGTCCGGCCACCTGTCATCTATGGCGCAGGTTTCCCTGAATCTACAGTTCCGGCAGAGATCTTCCTTGCAACGCTCGTATTGGTCCACTCTATCGAAATCTATCTCCCCGTGTTTCTTCTGGATGACCACAAACCGCCCGCATCTGATTCTGGTGGAGTCGAATTCTACGGTAGTAATGTGCCGATTGTAATAGTAAGTACCCCGGACCTGAAACACAAGCCGGTTCAAATTAATAGCATCGGCTGGGGTCAGGGCCACAAGTCTCTGCACAACCTTACCCGAAGGTCTCGCAGACTCCTGCTCCCCTTGATGCGGCTTCGTATCGATGAGCCAAACGATGTGCCGAGACAGACGTGGGACGGATGTTCGTGTAAGCATTACGTCATTCTGGTCGAGTATGAGAGACCCAGGCGAAGACGGAGACCTAAGCCTGAGGCTGAACTCCACCTCCTCAATAGGACCGCTCTGCTTGTTGAAGATATACAAACGGAAATGTTCTATATCGGGATAGAACACGACGAACTTTGACACATGCAAGCCGGATACGCTCGGTAAGAAGACTTTGGCTACGACCACTCCGAGAAGGCTGGTAAAGAAGATAATGGCGAATAGTGAATGGAAAACGAAGATGATTTTTCCAGGCCCCGTTGGCGAGAAATCCCCGTATCCGATGGTGGTCTGTGTGACGAATGCAAAGTAGACATAGTCATAGAGCTTCATTCGGTACGCAGTATCATCCGGTGTCACGCCCTGGCAGATCGCGTAGAAAACGGCAAAAACTACGGCAGTTACAAAATAGATCGCGGTGCCGAGGGCAATCAGCTTAATCGCGGACGCCTCAACGAGAAAGCGTACAATGCTAAATCCGGCAGATTCTCTTCGCTTTGCTCTTGCCATGTGTTTTCTTCTTCCTCTCGCCGAACAATGATTATACAGTCTGTACAAAACGGCAAACGCAGACGGTCTCTTTCAGTATAAGAAGTTCCCGTTGCTTCTTCAATATTTATCCGCCTATGGTGGACTCGCCTGTCCTCCGTAGTCCCTAAGGGACGAAGGAGTGTCCAATCTTTTGTAGCGTTGTAGTATTAGTTTAGGGCGATTATATCGGTTATTGAATAAGTGTTTTTGTTGTGGTCGAGCCGGTACGCTTCAATCCAGCAATTGTCGATACCGACGTAGACTTTTAAAAAAGTG
>CAZUTR010000236.1:0-4482 GCA_964623545.1 uncultured Pirellulales bacterium
TATGTCCCCAGCTCGCATCCCGGATTTTAACTCATATTTCCCGGGCCTGACGACGTGACCTTCAAGATAAACAACATTTTGCTCAAGAGCTGAAACTGCAAAAACTTTGACCACATCGCCATCCTGCAAAATCGTATCAATTGCCTGTTTATATTCATTTACTTCAGCCCCTTCGGAAATATCGAAGTCAACCACAATACGCCTCTTATGGTTTTCGATTCTCTCAACCTGCACCCGCTGCAGCCACCCCGCATGGGTTACTCCGCCCGCCAAATCCAACACCTCAGCCAGCGTCATCGACTTGGACATCTCATAAATTGCCGGCCGTTTCACATTCCCGGCCACTCCAACAACTGGACCGATCAACGGTATGAAAATCGTATCACCATCCTGCAGACGCACATCATCGCTTTTGTTGCCACCCAAAAGAAAGTCATACAGGTCTATTGATGCTGGTTTCGATGTGTCTCTCAACAATCGAATATCCCTCAACGTGCCGTTCTTCGACGGACCAGCAGCAGCAAAAAGGGCATTTATTACAGTTGACAGTGAGCTAAGAGTATAACTTCCCTGCGTCTGCGCCTCACCTACAACGTAAATCGTAATCGTCCTCAGTCTGCCCATAGAAACTGCCATCTTAAAATCCGTATATTTGCGAGAGAACTCATTTTCAAGATAATCCTGCAGCTTGGAAAAACTCATCCCCCATACCTTCAGAACACCCACTTCAGGCAAAGCTATTTCACCACCTGGATTCACCGTAACCGCATATTGTGTATTTAGCCGCCCCCACAGCGTTACAGTAAAGCTATCTCCTGGGCCTATTACGTAATCCGGCCCAACCGGAACGCTTGTCACCGGCGCAAAAGTCGATACAGGTCTGCGAAAAACTGCATACCCGAACTGAGTCAACTTCGTTGATACGACTCCGGGAATATCCCCCGACAGCAATTTTTCAATAGCCGATACACCCTCTGTTGCTGCCGCCATTTCTCCCTGGTCTTCAGGCACATCCTCTTGCTGTTCTTCCGATTGGTCTGAGGATTGCTCCGCAGATTTCTGTTCGGAACGAGCACGTAAAAACTCATCAACTTGCTCCTGAGTAACAGATCCTAAATCAGCCTCGGAAAACTCCGGCCTGGCAAGGTCCAAAAGAGCAGCTTGATCAGCCGCAAAAATGCAGCTTGCAAATACCAATATTGAAATAGCCGTCACGACCGGCTTAAAGGAAAAATGCCCACCACACAAATGCTTTACCACACTAAGATGGTATCCCGGCTTTGGATATGACATTAATGATTGACTAGTATCTGAATTCTGCGCCTCCACTTTTGCGCCAAATATGCTAAATAGCATCCAACACTCCTTTGTAATTTGGTAGCCGTTTATTCATCATCTATCAAAGAAAGTCACCATCCTTTCTTACAAAAGACAACAGGAACGGTCTGTAACAATATATATATGTTCAGCAGTAAAGACCTTTTGCGAATATACAAGCTGTCGTATTTGATTTTATGTTCAGGTTTCAAGTCATAAAAACTTCTAATTTGTGCAAGACCAGTCAAGCCGGGCTTAACAGCCAACCTTATACCACGTAAAACATCGTGTCTTTTTACAAAATAAGGCCTCTCAGGTCGCGGCCCAACCAAACTCATATCACCCTTTAACACATTAAGTAATTGGGGAAGCTCATCCAATCGGCTCTTGCGCAGAATCTTACCTAACGGCGTGACTCGCAAATCGTTTTCAACAGCCCATACCGGGCCTGTATACTCTTCAGAATTGTTTATCATCGTCCGGAACTTATATAACATGAAAATCTTGCCGTACCTGCCAACTCTTTCTTGTTTGTACAAAATCGGTCCGGTAGAAAAGATTTTTATAAGCAAAGCAACAACAAGCATGATGGGTATGGCAAAAATAAATATTATAGCACAACCCAAAATATCAAAGATTCTTATGAAAAACTCCCGTCCACTTGACGCTTGCTGCGTTAAAGGAGTTAATTTATAAAAAGGTGGTTCAATTACAATTGCTTCACCTTTTGGCGCTGTATGGACAATAGCTTCCAGATACTTATCTTTGCTTATTACTTCCCCGGATGTTGGTACTGTTCTGTCTACACTTTTCTCTGAAGACTCGCCAACCTGTACTCCTTGAATCATTGTAGCCCCCCATATTAATCTTGGTAATCTTGGTAAATGGCGAATTAATCATTTAAACAACCTTAACTAAACGATTCAAACAGCACCCGCTATTGTGAATGAACAACAAGCAAATGTAACTTACGCCCCCAAAAACGATAGGAGAAATACTATACTGAAATTTTTTTTTAACCTTATCACAACACTAAAAAATAATCTTTGCCAATCGAAAATTCTAACTCCTTTACAAATTTACGATTTGATTTAACTCTTTAAACAGTTGTAATTCAGAAATACACTCTTATTCTGCGCTCCTTAGCTGCATTTCTACCCTATTGCCAACATCATTAATTATCAAATTCTATACTAACTCTCTTCTCACTCCCCAGAAAAGCTAAATTCAACCCCATAATATTTTGGGCATGAAAATTAAACTTCTTGTATTACCTATCATCCCTGTAACTTAAACGCCCAATACCAATCTGAAATACAAAACTTCAATACCATTTTCGTCAATTCCCATAATATTCTTAAATTTTTCTGCAATTATTGTATTAGCACTGAAAACTGCGATACCAGTACTGATATCGCAGCCGACACAATCTGTATGCCATCATCATTTTTCTAATTCAAGCAGAATTGATTTCTCGATAACAAATAATCAATTCAGCAACTGAAGATTTAACTAAATTGACATCTACAAATTAAGTCTCGTAAAAATTCAAAGGTCAATAACTATAAGGAGCAACCACAGCACAGCTAAATTCGACAACTTTTACTGCTTGCAGATATGATATGTAATAGAAATGAGGGCTTTTCTAATATCCCCGGTGCGACTCGAACGCACAACCTCTGGCTCCGGAGGCCAACGCTCTATCCAATTGAGCTACGGGGACAATCTAAATTAACAGACAAAAGGAACTATCCGCTATGTTCTGAACACTATATCACGGACAGTTACGGTAAGCAAGACCCAAAGTCAAGTTTTACGAGTCCATTTTTCAGCAAAAAAACTATTATTTGACATAACCATGCTTTATCAATATCATTTATTCACAGATAGTGCGTTTAGCTCATCGTGGAATGCTATAATGATATTTCTAGTGGATTGTTTATATTCTCTTGTCGCCGTTCTCATCGCCCCTATTATTTTGTATCGAATGGTCAGGCACCAACGCTATTGCTCTGGCTGGTCACAGCGACTTGGTCGAATCACAAGAAAAAACCCGGGGAAAAAATGTATTTGGCTCCACGCCGTCAGCGTCGGCGAAGTAAACGCTGCAAGAACCATCGTTAAAGAACTAGAAACCAAATTCCCTGATATCGAAATTGTTATTAGCACAACTACCGATACCGGCTTTACACGCGCATCAAACTTATTTAGTGACAAATTCCAGGTCTTTTTCTTTCCGCTGGATTTTTCCTGGATAATGCTCACCGCTTTTCGAAACATCCGTCCGACACTCTGTCTATTGATGGAGCTCGAAGTTTGGCCAAACTTTGTCCAAATTGCTCAGAAATTTAACTCTCCCATTGTTGTGGTAAATGGCAGAATTAGTGATAAAAGTTTCAATATATACAAAATGATAAAACCAATCGGTGCTAAATTTTTTCAAAAGCTGACGCTGATACTCGCCCAAACAGACCAATATGCTGAACGCTTCAAACAAATTGGCTGTCCCGACGAAAAGATAATCGTCACCGGCTCATTAAAATATGACACCGCGCAAATTACAGATAAAGACGACGGCGCAGACCAGCTTGCCACTCAGCTCAAAATAAAAAAAGATGGTATTTTGTGGGTAGCAGGCGCCACAGGCAACGATGAAGAACAGATTATACTTAGTGTCTATTGCGAATTAAAGCAGGATGACCGATTCAGAAATCTGCGCCTTGCAATCGTTCCTCGAAAACCCGAAAGATTTGATAATGTAGCAGTATTGATACAGCAAATAGACCTTCCACTAATCCGCCTCAGCCACTTAAAAAATGGTTCAATCCCTCAGGAAACAGATAGCCAGGCTGTAATTCTTGGTGACACGATGGGTGATTTGCGAAAATTTTATTCACTTGCGACCATCATTTTCGTCGGTCGCTCACTTGTACCTATGGGTGGCTCAGATATGGCCGAAGCCGCAGCACTCGGCAAATGCACCGTCTTCGGCCCACACGCATTCAATTTCAGGCATACAGTCGATGCCCTGCTCGCCGACGAGGGTGCTATTCTGGTCAAAGACAAAAACGACCTGCTAAAAACAATGCAGAAATGCCTCACCAAACCGGACTTCGCCAAAAAAATCGCCCAAGCCGGCCAGAATGTAATCAAAAAAAACCAGGG
>CAZUTR010000237.1:0-4441 GCA_964623545.1 uncultured Pirellulales bacterium
CCGGGCAAGTGTGCACGACATTGCAAACTATCTTATGGATTTAATGCAGGATGCCGAGCTGCGCAAAAAGATGGGAGAGGCGGGACGAAAACGAGCTGTTGAAAATTACGACTACAGGATTATAGCCAAAAAATTCGTCAAGATTGTTTCTGAAAAGCTGGGAATTTCCTGATATGCTAAAAAGAGATGAACGTTTTATAGCACAAGCGAAGCAGGCTGCGATAGACATACTACTGCACAATGCTCACGGGCCATACCGAGGATTGCCAAGAACAGCAGGTTGGGGTTACCCCGAACCATATACGCGCGACCAAATGATATCCTCGTTGGGGATTTTAACCACGGGTAACAAAAAACTCATCGAATCTCTAAGAAAAACTCTTGAGACAGCGGCCAAGAATCAAAGCCGACTCGGTCACATTCCCTCTTTAGTACACGACACCGACGACCGTGGTTCCAGCGATTGCACACCATTGTTTATTATAGCTGTGGGACTGTTTCGAGAAGTAACCGGCGAAGCGGATTTTCTCGAGCAGGCAGTCCAAAAAGCGATGGTATGGATGGAATACCAAAGCCCATCAGACCGTGTGATGGTCGACCAGCTACCTACAAGTGACTGGCGCGATGAGCAGTGGGTCCTTGGATACGGTTTGTTTGTGAACACAATTGTTTATATATATCTGCGTATCTTTGGGCAGCATGAGCGAGCTATGAAACTGTGTGAGATGATGGGCAAATTTACCATCAAAGGTGACAGGCAAAACAGACATGTTCATGAGGGTTTGGCTCTTCGACATAAACCGTATTACGCCCTGTGGTCCTACAAAGTTTACAGAAGTGAAAGGTTCGACCTGCTCGGCAACAGTCTGGCGATTCTTTCAGGTATAGCGCCTCCTTCCAGAGCCAACTCAATAATAAGCTGGGTCGAAGCCGAGTGCCATTCATTAAGGAAAAATGAAGATTTGGCAGTTGACCTGCCCCCCAACTTCTTTCCTTATGTACGACCCGGCGACCCGGACTGGATAGAGCGGTACAAAAAATATAACCAGCCGGGCGAATACCACAACGGCGGAGTGTGGCCGTTCATCTGTGGATTCTATATCGCCGCCCTGGTAGCTGCGAACAGGTTTAAGCTCGCTGAAAAAAAACTGCTCACCCTAACCGGCCTTGTAAAACCTGCTCGAAAAGCCGATGTGGAGTTCGGCTTCAACGAATGGATAAGGGCAACCGATGGAACACCACAAGGTGAAGACTGGCAAAGCTTGTCGGCAGCAATGTACCTGTACGCAGCCACTTGTGTTGAACAAAAAAGAACACCATTCTTCGACAACATCCGTAGTTTCAAATTACGGTGCAAACCATCGGAACAAGAATCGGACTCCAGTGAAGGTTAACCAATCCCGGCAGGATTGAACAACAGTCAATTGCCATTTGACAGGTATCACTAAGATAGCTAATCTATTCTGATGATTCGGTTTTGGCAAATCGTGGTTTTGGGTTGTGCGGTTGTCCTTTTGATGGGCTGCAACGGCAAAGAACAGGATAAGCAAATCTGGGAGGAGACCAAAATTGGTGATATAGCTCCTGCTCAGAGCGGCAGCAGGCGGGAAAACCAGTCATTAAAAACAATTAATTTCGATGTCTACACCTTCGAGATGGCGGCTGAAAAAATTGGCGTATTGAATAATATACAGGAGATGCTGAGCACAGAGCCGCTGCTGTTTAACAACTTTAATGCATTCTTCTCGAATTTTTTCTCTGTTGGTTTCGGTCAGCTTCGAACTTGGAACAGCATTGCTGATTTGATTCGCAGTGCCGGCGGTAAAAGAGTTATGACATCCACATTGTTAATAGCAAACGGCCAAACCCAGAGTTTCGATGTAGCTCGTTTAGATGCTGAACAGGCTGTTTTTTATTTCTCAGCGGAGCATAAAACAGGGGGCTCTGTAGAGGGGCCTGGTACAGTTGCGTTGCGAATAAAAGCTGCGAAAATCCGCGGCTCAAGAAATGTATGTAAGGTCAGCATTCAGCCGGTTTTTACAAAACCAACAACGGGTCTGATTTCTCAATTCTCGAAACGGAGCAGAACCGAACCATTTTACTTCAGCTTTGCCGCTTTCGGTTTGAAGATGAGTCCGGGCAGCTTTGTTCTTCTGGGGCCGAGGGAATACATCAACGACCAGGCAAGCCTGGCGAGCTTTTTCTTCAGCAGGCCCGGCTCGGCTGCGGTCATTCGGTTTTATTTGATTGTTTGTACCAGAATAGTTGATTAAGCTCTGTTATGATTGATACAACAGTAGCTCTGAGTCGATGCGAAGATTACAGCCAACCCAAAATATCCGAGGCGATTTCCAGGCAGTTTGAGCTGCTTGGCGGAGTAGAAAAATTCGTTAAAAGAGGTGACAGTGTTCTTCTTAAACCGAATTTCATCGCTCCAAAGTCACGCAGGCATGCTACCCAGACCGACCCGGTTGTAATCATCGAAACATCAAAGCTGTTGAAGGACTTTGGTGCAAAACCGTTTGTCGGCGATTCACCCGCCTGGGGAAATGTGTTTAGCTGTGTAAGGAAACTAAGACTGGAAGAACCTTTGCGAAAGCTTGCTGTGCCCATCAAGCAGCTTAATAAACCTAAGAGCTGCCAAATCGATGACAAAACAAAAGTTGGTATAAGCTCCATTGCGCTCGACGCCGATGTGATTATAAATCTTCCAAAGCTCAAGACACATCAACAGCTTGTAGCTACCTTTGCAATTAAGAATATGTTCGGCTGCGTCAGCGGGAAGCGAAAGGCAATCTGGCACTTTAAGAAAGGCAAAGAAGCCGATGATTTTTGCAAACTGTTAATCGGAATATACAAATATCTGAATCCTGTCCTGACGATTATCGATGCTGTTACAGTAATGGACGGCGCGGGGCCGATTCGAGGCAGAGCAAGGCCGCTCGGTTACATTCTGGGCGGGGAAGACCCTGTTGCATGTGAATTGGTCTGCTCTAAACTGGTAAATATCGAACCGGATGATGTGCCGATTATCAAAACAGCAAAGAAAATCGGTTTCGGCTGTTCAGATTTCGACAAGATAAAAATCGTCGGTGATGATTTTCCCAAAAACATCTGTACAGACTTCGAACTTGCGACGCCGGTTCCAATAAGATTTTCCCTGCCCCACGTATGTAAAAGCATCTGTAAACAGATGATACTGTTAGCCAAAGCTGTTGTGAGGAGGCCTGGCAATGAGTGAAGAGTTCGTGTCCCGCCGAAATTGACATATGCCTTCTTCTCCGTTAATATTTGTCTAAATGCAAGATAAATCCATAAACATTCTGGGTATTGAGACGAGTTGTGATGAGACTGCAGCGGCGGTGGTTGCAGACGGGCGGGTTATAAAATCATCTGTAGTTGCGTCACAAACCAAGCTGCATGCAAAATACGGCGGCGTTGTGCCGGAAATCGCATCACGAGCGCATATCGAACAAATATATCCCGTTATATCCGAGGCGATGGAGCAGGCCAAGACGAGCAAAGATGATATATATGCGATAGCTGTTGCCAATCAGCCGGGTCTGACCGTTGCTCTTATAGTCGGTGTCACCGCCGCCAAGACACTCAGTTTTGCCTGGGGCAAGCCCTTGATAGCGATAGACCATCTACACGCCCATTTGCAGTCAGCGATACTCGCTGAGGAGAATATAGAGCTGCCGGCCGTTGCCCTCGTTGTGTCGGGGGGGCATACGAGCTTATACGATTATCGTTCACCGTTAGAGCCAAAACTGCTCGGCTGCACTACCGATGATGCGGCAGGCGAGGCCTTCGATAAGGTCGCAACGATTTTGAAATTGTCGTATCCGGGTGGGCCAAGTATCGAAAAAATCGCGAAAAAAGGGAATGCAAGGGCCATAAATTTTCCGCGTTCATTGCTAGGTCGGGATTCGCTGGATTTTTCTTTCAGTGGTATTAAAACTGCGGTGCTATATCATTGTCATGGTCAGGATATGAAAGGTCAAAACAAGGTCGACCAGATGAGTGAACAACAAATTGCGGATATTGCGGCATCATTCCAGGCAGCGGTGATTGACGTCCTCGTCGAAAAAACCAGACGGGCGACTGAAAAAATCGGTGCGAAAACAGTTTTGCTCGGCGGCGGAGTAGCCGCTAATACGCAACTGCGAACAGCACTGAAAGAGTTGTGTGAATCGACTGTCCCTGTTAAAAAGCTGCTCATTGCACCTAAAGAATATTGCACAGACAATGCGGTTATGGTAGCTTCTTTGGCGTATCATAAGTACAAGGCCGGGCTATTTGCGGATTTGGCACTTGAGCCGAAAGCAAGTAGTTCGTAGTTCATTGTTCACAGTTCGTAGACAATAGATGATAATAAACAAAAGCAGGTGAGATATTCGAACTGAGCAATTAAAAAAATTATTGGAGCAGGTAAAGAACG
>CAZUTR010000238.1:0-4436 GCA_964623545.1 uncultured Pirellulales bacterium
ATCAACTTGGGAGTAAAAAAGTTGGCTATTGGTCATTGGCCGTTGTTTTGGCGGTCATATTGTTTACATCAGCGATTCGTATTCGTCTGCTCGATGTCCCTCTTGAGCGTGACGAAGGCCATTATGCCTACGCAGCCCAGCTTATGCTCGAAGCTGTTCCGCCTTATACCGGTGTATATATCCATTTTTTGCCCGGCATATACGTCGTCTATGCCTTGATTATGACCGTGTTCGGTCAAACTCACATAGCTATCCATCTGGGCCTGCTCATTGTCAATTGCGCTACGATTTTACTAATGTTCTTGCTGGGCAAAAAACTTTTTGGCCCTCTTGCAGGTGCTGGCGCTGCCGTTGCTTTTGCCTTACTTTCGCTGGGACAGCGTGTCCAGGGTGTTTTCGCCAATACTGAACATTTCGTTATCTTTTTTGCTCTTGCCGGAATCGTCTTGGTATTCGCTGCCATCGATTCTCGAAAGTATCTGTTTTTGCTCGCCGGTGCCGTGCTGCTTGGCTCCTCATTTGTAATCAAGCAGCCTTCGGCCTCTTTCATTGTGTTTATGGGATTGTATCTGTTGTTCTGCGAGCTTCGCCGTCGACCCTTTGCATTGAAGTTTTTTGTGGCAAGGGGAGCTGTTTATCTTATTGGTGCCCTGCTGCCCTTTGCTGTAATATGTGCCGCTTTGTGGGCGGCGGGGGTATTCGACAGATTTGTGTTCTGGACCTTTCAATATGCCCGCGAATATGTTTCAAGTGTTCCGTTTTTGGTGGGCATCAAACTTCTGAAAATAAAGTTCATTTGGATTGCCGTTTCGGCGCTCTTGTTGTGGATTCTGGCTTGTGTAGGTTTGATTTACCTGTTCATAGACCGAAGGATACGAAGGCATTGTACTTTTGTATTGGGTTTTTTGCTTTTCTCGTTTTTGGCCACCTGTCCCGGTCTTTATTTTCGCCCGCACTATTTTGTTCTTTTGCTGCCGGCCGTTGCTTTGCTGGCCGGAATCGGTGCTCTTGGTGTTCAGCGGTTCTTCGCCGAACGCCAGTCGTTTATGGCGCCCGTAGCCACCCCGATTGTCTTGGCGCTGGTGGTACTGCTTTACACGATGTATCAGCAGAATCAGTATCTGTTTTTTATGAGCCCTGAGCAGGTGTCTCGAACAACATACGGCCTGAATCCCTTTCCCGAATCACTGCAGATAGCAGATTATATCAAAAACAATACCGACGAGGATGATCGCATCGCTGTTATCGGCTCGGAGCCCCAAATTTGCTTTTATTCTCATAGGCGTTCGGCTACGGGTTATATATTTACTTACCTGCTCGTCGAACCCCATCCTTATGCACTGCGGATGCAACAGCAGATGATTGAAGAAGTTGAAAAGGCCAGTCCTGAGATAATGGTTTTTGTAAATGTGCACGCATCTTGGCTGACACGCCCCAACTCGGAAAAGTTGATATTCGAATGGTTCCAAAAATATAAAATGGAAAATTACAAGCTCGTCGGTGTTGTGGATTTGGTTTCAGCGGACCAGATAATCTATCTTTGGGGTAAAGATGCTCTTGGGTATACACCTCGGTCGAGTTATTGGCTTGCGGTTTACACGCGGATTAAATAACCACGTCTTCGCCATTTCGGTCATTGTAGATTTTTTTGATGTTATTATGAAGAAAAACCGACCTGGACATATTGCTTTTTTCCCGCTCGCCGCGACTAATCCGTCCACCACGCCCTGGTGGCATGATGCCGTGTTTTATGAAGTTTTCGTCAGAAGTTTTTATGATTCCAACGCAGATGGCATTGGGGACCTCAAAGGCCTTGAGAAAAAATTGGATTATATCAGCCGGCTCGGCGCAAACGCAATTTGGCTGATGCCCATTTTCACCTCACCTTCATACCACGGTTATGATACGGTTGACTACTTCCGGCTCAACGATGATTACGGTACCTTGAAGGATTTCGAATCCCTCGTTAATCAGGCGGCGAAAAAGAAAATTCGAATTGTTTTGGATTTGGTCCTGAACCACACCTCACCTCAACATCCATGGTTCCAAAAGTCCGTTGAAAAGGTCGCACCGTATAAAGATTGGTATGTGTGGAAGAAGAACAAACCGCGGGGGAAGTGGTTCATCTGGGGAAGTGACAAACCCGTATCCGGTGGCGGCTGGTATTATAACCAAAGGCGAAAGGAGTTCTATTTTTCATTCTTTTCACATGATATGCCTGAGCTTAATATGCAAAATCCTCGGGTTCGCGAAGAAACCAAAAAAATTGCCAAATTCTGGCTCGACAAGGGAGTCGCAGGTTTTCGTCTGGATGCCGCTAGGCACATAATTGTCGAAGGGCCCGGCAAGGCGAAACAATTCAATACCCCAGCTACTATAAAATGGTGGGTCGAGTTCGCAAAGTTTGTCAAATCAATCAATCCTGCCGCCGTCCTGATAGGCGAAGTTTGGTCAGGCCATAGTGATATCAGCAAGTACTATGCAAATGGCAAAGGACTGGATTTCTGTTTTGATTTTCCTTGGCAGAGTGCTGCCATTGAGACGATTAGTCGTGGTGATGCTCGGATTTTTGTTGATATGGTTAAGCGAAAAAAGCAAACCTCTGCACCTTTGTACTTTTTCGCTCCATTTCTTTCGAACCACGACCAGAGCCGTTACCTGACGAGCTTGAAAAAGAACTTACATAAAGCGCGTATAGCAACTTTGTTGCTTTTTACGTCACCGGGACCACCGTTTATTTACTACGGCGAAGAAATCGGTATGCACCACGGCACTCGAAAAAAAACCGACCTGCCTGTTCGAACGCCTATGCAGTGGGATAACACGAAAATCACTGCTGGCTTTACAGACGCAAAAAAACCTTGGCATAAAATTAATTATAATAACGCGACATATAACGTCGCCTGTCAGCAGCGCTCTTCCGATTCTATATTGAAATTCTATCAGAAATTAATAAACCTGCGTCTAAAACTGCCCGAACTTCGTTATGGCCGCTACCGTTTTCATTCCATCGGTAAAAACATTCTTGTCTATCAAAGGATATATAAAAAAAGAAGTGTCCTTATTCTTATCAATCTTTCCAATAAAAAACAAACTTTCAATTACAGAGCAATTCGCGGAAGATACAAAAATCTTTTAACTGGTCGAAAAATCAAAATCGCCGATGGCTTTGTTATGCCAGTTGGTCAGTTCTTACTGCTCAAACCTCTTTAACAACCTCTGAAGGATTCTAAAAGTACTTAATACACCAGTCTGTAACGTTAAACCTGCCTCTCAGTGCGACCGCATCTTATATCGGGACTTGTCACGATGTTTTCGATTGGGATTTATCGCGGGTTTATTTAACCGTTTAGGTCCTAATATAGTGGTGGTCTTGAGCATTTAAGCCCAAATACAGCAGAAAAATTGCTTAATTAAACCAGCGAATGATTATTGCCGAATTGTAACGTGAATTGGGCGGAAATATATATGGGGGTATTGTTTATGGCTCAGAACAACCGTAATATAGGGTACACGGGAAAGTCCTTTCTCTTCTTGAGGTTTGGACTTATTTGGGGACTCTTGTGTTTGCTTAGCTTTACAACGCAGATATTTGCTGAGTCAAACGAAACAAGCGAGCTTCTTGAAATGTCTCTTGAGCAGCTGCTCGAACTCGATGTCTCCGTGGCATCCAAGAAGTCAGAGTCGATGTACGAGGCGCCGGGTGTCATAGTCGTCGTTCCACGTGATGAGTTCGTGGCTTATGGAGACAGGGACCTACATCAGCTTCTGCAGAGACAGCCCAGCGTCTATACACGAGACGCCTACCCTTATTCTGATAACTTGACGGGCTTTCGTGGAGATATGGGGACCGTTACGGATATACACACCTTGATTCTCTTTAACGGTCGGCCAATCCGCGAAAGCGCCCAGGGGCTCAATGTTAATATATATAAGACCTTGCCGCTATCAACTTTGGAGAGTGTAGAGCTGATTCGCGGACCCGGCTCGGTTCTCTACGGGTCCAATGCCTTCACCGGGGTCATCAATCTAAAAACCCGTGTTCCCGACCAAAACGAGGTCACCTTCTCAACAATGGCGGGCAGTTATGGATACTATAAATCGGATGTTACAGCCGAAGGAAAAGCCGGTGAATTCGGTTATATTACTGCCCTTCAGGTAGTCGGGCAACAGGGATACCCATACGATATGACCGATGGGTTGGGTGTCTACGACGAGGATAACAAACAATACAAAAGCTACTCGACAGTCGCGCATCTGGATTATGGAAACTTCTCTTTTGATAGCTTTTGGTCGGATTATGATGCGTTCTCAATGGGCGTTGTGCCTTTTTGGTCGAATCCTCATAAATCATTCCGAAATAAAAAGCTTTTCTTAAACGCTGGATATCGAATTCCCATGCACGAACGGGTCACCCTGGAGTTGAACGCCACCTA
>CAZUTR010000239.1:0-4402 GCA_964623545.1 uncultured Pirellulales bacterium
TTACCTGTTGTGGTTCATGAACATCGGTCAGGACCGGCAGCCCGCTATTTTGACGAACAGCAGAGAGAATTTCCAGACCCTTCTCGAGCCCTGGGCCACGAAAGCTGGAGATACTGCTGCGATTGGCCTTGTCAAAGCTTGCTTTGAAGATTATACTTACGCCGGTCTTTGCACCTATCTTTGCAAGCCTGTTTGCAATCTCAAGACAGCTTTCTTTACTCTCAATAACACACGGCCCTGCTATTACGAACAAAGGTGCCTCCAAGCCAATTGTTACATCACCAATTTTGAAATTCTCTTTTTTCATATGTGATACCAATAATAAAAATCAAATCCTATCCTATTGCTCTGATAATTCTTGTTCTTATGCCAGCCGGCTTTGCGCCTTCGGGAGACATTACATTGACCGCCTGCGGTATCACTGTTATTTGTGCCGGTAGAGCGGGGCCAGGGTCACCGTCTATCTCCGTTGCAATGTCCGTGGTTTCAGAGCTGACGGTGATATTTTTACCCTGGCGATATATAACGTCTTTGCGTGCCGTCTGTTGTTTTATGATTGTCATTAGAGAATGTTTTACAAGATGTATTCGGGATGCACATTTATAAATGCACACATCGAGCAGACCGTCACCAAAGTTGGCAAAATGTAATATCTGGAGCCCAACGGCATATCTTGAGATATTGCCGACGAAAACCAGTCCTGGTCCGTCAAAAATCTCTTCGCCGTCTACGCAGACCTTCATTGCCTCGAATTTATAATTCCAGAATGTTCGCCATATCGGCCAGATGTAATCCAGATGATGAATATGACCTTCTCGCCGCATGCTGACACGTTTGACAACTTCTCCGTCGAAGCCGAAACCTGCGATTGAAGCAAAGCATCTGCCATTGATATTTCCCAGGTCGAAGGGTCGAACATAACCTGCCTCAAATGTCCTTATCAATGTCTTAAGCTTCTCGTCAAAACCTAGTTCATTCGCAAGCAAATTCTCAGTTCCGCAGGGTACTATTAAAAGCGGCTTATCACTGCCTTCAAGACCATGGGCGGCTTCTCTGACCGTGCCATCTCCGCCGACGACAGCGACCATTGCGCAGTCAAAGTCAACCGCGGCATCAGTGGCCAGCTCACAGGCGTGCTCTAAAGAAGTCGTGAGATTAACCCTCAGCTCGAAACCCTTTTTCACAAGGTATTCTTCGAACTGTTTTGCCATTGTTTTGCTGCTGGTTGCGCCCGCCTTTGGATTTACGATATAGCAAATATATCCGTCTTCAGGTTTCATTTGGTTTTCTATTTATTATTTTTTGTTGGTTGATGCAACAGCTTATCGGCAACCAATGTCGCATAACTTTCCGGAATGTGCCGCAGCTCTGATAATCCCAGCTTGCCTTGTACAGTGGATATTTTCTCGTCGTTTGCCCCTTCTATCTCTACGAAGCTACCCAACAACGGCAATTGGTCTAATGCGACCTCGCAGTCATCGAGCTGCCAGATACAACGTTGCTTTTCAAATTCCAATACCTTTTCATAGCCCAGTGCTGAAAGCAGGTTTTCAGTTGAAACAGTATCCTTAATTTCAATTTCGATTTCCTGTCTTTTTTTGAAGTTGTCTTTTTCTCTTGCACCCTTGTAGGTCAAAAGAAATTTTTCTTCATTTTCTGTTACCTGCCTTCGCAGTCGAAGTGCCCTGTCACTTTTTTGTAGAGAAGATTTGGTATCATCGAAATAGCTATCCGTTTGCGATTGTTCTGCCAGGAATTCCGCACCGACTTCAGCCAATCTCTCTTCGATATCTTTTAACGACTCAACCTTCAGCTTTGCTTCAATTTCAGTAAACATCAGTTCAAATTACATCTGTGTTTTTACTGTATCATTGAATTTTCTTAATTTCTTCTATAAAACCTGCTGGATTAATAATCAGACCTGCTTGTGTCTTTGTTGCAGTTTGTCGCCATAACCGAATTATCTGGTCAGGTTCTATTTCCGGATTGACTTGATATGCTAATGCTGCCAGTCCGGCCAGGTATGGTGCTGCCCAGCTCATTCCGCCTTCTGTCCAATAGGTATAAACTTCCGGGCCGTGATGGCTGGCTGTTGTTCGATTGCCTGCCGGCACTAAAACGGCACCAGAGCGTGCCCCGTATTTTCCACTTATATAGCTGTTCGGGTCATCTGGGTCTTTGCCTGGAATATGGGCAAGCATCCCGTAACTAAACCAATCCTGTGCACATGTCACAACTAATATTCCGTGTTGCTTGGCTTTTTTTAAGGTTTCCTTCCAGCGGGTGAAATTTGCTTGTTGTCGAAATGTGCCGGTTGAGATGCTCACCACCCTAATCTTCTCTGAGACACTCGCACTATTGTTTGTTTGGATTATCTTGTCAATAATATCACAGTAAATTTGATTATCCGGCATTGCCGTCATTCGCATGGCATAATAAGTAAGAGCCGCGCGCGGAGCCACACCGCAAGTCTTTCCAACCGCAATGCTGGCAATAGGTGCTCCATGCATTTGTGGCGGCATGTCATCTACGTCAATCTCTTCGTATAGTACCAGTCGGTCGGAATACTCTCTGTGGTTCTGCAGCAAACGCTGGTCAAGAATGGCAATACCAACTCCTCGGCCATCGATTCCTTGTTCGTTGAGACCTCGAACGCCAAGCCCAGGATTCTTCCCTTCTTCGAGCATACGTGATGGGTCAAATCCTTCAGGCATCTTGTTTGGTTCGGGCCATTTGGTTCGGCTGTCAAAGGGTAACTTTTCAAGCAATTTTACAGAATCTCGCAAATCAAGTTCTACCAATGAAACACCGTTCTGTGTATCCCAGAATCCGCCCCAGGAATTAAATTTATTCAGCTCATCTATGCTTTTCAGAACAATTTGTTGTTTTCCTTCAGCATAAATGGATGATGTCAAAGAATATAGAATTGCTGTTAAAAGGCCTGCGAGCATTGCTACCTTATACGGTTTTCGTGCAAATATATTAAAACCAGATTTCATTTTTATCTTAGATAACTATGTTTACTAATCTTGATTTGATGACGATTACTTTTTTAGCTTCTTTGCCGGACATTGCAGCAACTACTTTTTTACTGCTTAATGCTTTTTGTTTTATTTGTTCTTCATTCGTATCGGCGGGAATAACTATCCTGTCCCTTATTTTACCGTTGACCTGTACTGCCAGTTCGATTTCTTTTTCCTTGATAAGTTGTTTGTCGTATTCGGGCCAGGGCTCGTAAGCCAAAGTTTCGGTATGTCCGAGTTTCTGCCAGAGTTCTTCGGTTATATGCGGTGCGAAAGGGGAAAGAAGCAGAACAAATTCCTCTAAGACCGACTTTGGCCTGATATTTTGTTTGCCCAGGTGATTTGAAAAAATCATCATTTGACTAATGGCTGTGTTGAAACCGAAGCTCTCAATATCATAACCGACTTTCTTTATCGTTTGATGCAATAGCCTTAATGTTTGCTCATCTGCATCTTTATCCTTCACCTGTTCTGCAAGCTTACCAGTTTCTTCATCAATCATAAGTCGCCAAAATCTTTGCAGAAATCTGTGCACACCTTCGACACCCTGCATACTCCACGGCTTCATCGATTCCAGTGGCCCCATAAACATCTCATAAAGCCGCATCGAATCCGCACCGTAATCTGCGATTACTTTGTCGGGATTGACCACGTTACCGCGGGACTTGCTCATTTTCTGTCCGTCTTCGCCTAAAATCATACCCTGATTGACGAGTTTGGTAAACGGCTCTTTAGTGCTAACATAACCTAAATCGTATAGAAACTTATGCCAGAATCGCGAGTATAAAAGGTGCAGAACCGCATGTTCAGCACCACCGATGTACAAATCAACCGGCATCCAGTATTTTTCCTTTTCTTTGCCCCAACCTTCTTGGTTGTTGTTGGGGTCGATGTACCTGAGATAATACCAGCAGCTTCCAGCCCACTGGGGCATTGTGTTGGTCTCCCGCCGTGCCTTTGTGCCGTCAGGCATTGTAACATCCACCCAATTTTCTATATTTGCTAATGGTGACTCACCTGTTCCGGCAGGTTTATAACTTTCAACTTCAGGCAGCTCCAAAGGCAGGTCCTGCTCTGAAAGACCGATTAACTGACCGTCCTGGGTATGCAAAATCGGAAATGGCTCACCCCAGTAGCGTTGTCTGCTGAAGAGCCAGTCACGCAGTTTGTAGTTTATCGCCTTGTAGCCCTGTCCCCTTTCATTGAGCCATTCGGTAATTTTCTTTTTGAACTCAGCCGTTGGCAGACCGTCGAACTGCCCCGAGTTAATTGCCCTACCATCACCGACAAAACAAAGCTCTCCTTTTTTCACAAGCTCTGCCTGTTCTTTGTCTTCCGGCTCTACAACTGGAATAATCTGCAGGTTGAATTTTTTTGCA
>CAZUTR010000240.1:0-4368 GCA_964623545.1 uncultured Pirellulales bacterium
ACCCAACCCGTGATTCTGGTTTAGACAACCAGACAGACCACTCTAATTGGGAGGATTATGCATGTACGTGGACAGGTTTTGATCTAACCGGCGAATCCGCTCTGCATTGGGCAGCCGTAGGAACGGCTGAGAAGGAACCGACAACAAACGAACATTACTGGGGTAAAACACGAGAAGAATTTTACAAGGCGCTTGCCGAAAGTGATGCATCTGCGCGAGAAGAAGCTCTGGCTAAGACATTTCTGAATTTGGGGCACGTTTTGCACCTCATCGAGGATATGGGTGTACCTGCACACGCAAGGAATGATTTCATCGAAGCTCATTATCGTGGCACTAAATCACCTTTGAATTTTAAGGACAATCCATTGGAAAAACATGTTGAGGACGAAATAGAAGATACGGAGGCAATACCCTCAAGATGGCTGGACGGATGGACGCCACAGGCAAAGACGTTTTCCAAACTTGCTCACTATTGGGACGTGAACGGCTATAACGGTCAGTATGTGGGGACATCTCCATCCTCCGATTGGGGACTGTCGGAGAAATCCAATTACCAGTTTCTATCCAAAAGCACCATATTCAGAAAAAACGTAATAATAGACCCCAATACCGGGGAAAGAACCAGATATTATTTCCCTCATCCTGATGTAAACCATGTAAGCGAGCACACTGATACGGAGGTTTACTTCTGGGGCCTTGTCCCCATTGATTATAAATATATCAGTGGATATAATATTATACATCTTGCCCGAACAAAATTTATTCAGAGATACGCATATGTGGCTGGAATCTCATATCCAATAAAGAAGGTAGCGTATCACACCACTTTTGATGAAGCTGTTTATGAGGATTATGCAGCCAAAACCTTACCGCGGACGATTGATTATGCGACGGGGCTGGTGAATTATTTTTTCCGCGGGCGGTTAAGTGCGGAGCCAAACTGCATCGACTGCAACGAAATAGAGCTTATAATCACCAATGACTCGAACAATTCAGGAATCCAGCAGACCCTAAAGGGCGGGACGTTCGAGCTCTACTGGGACGATGCCGACGGCAACCGGGCTGAGGTGCCGGCATATACGGTTTTCGATTCTAATATTCCGGGCGAAACAACCGAATGGAACCAGGATAGTATATTGGAATACGGCCAAACCATACGAGCGGAACTTAATAAGCCGGCAGCGGAGGGTATAGTAGCTTACATCCTGGTTTATAACGGTTCGATTAGCGAAGACCCGTACGACCCCGACCCTAACGACCCCAACGCCATAGCTGTATGTATTGTTCGTCCCGGCTTTGAAATCTTCGCCTGGGGACTTGACAACGAAGGCCAGGTAAGCGACGCGCCTCAGGGAGCCGAATTTATCGACGTTGCTGCAGGTAAATATCACGGTCTGGCATTGAAATACGACGGCTCGATTCAGGCGTGGGGCTGGGACGACGATGGCCAATGCAGTGATACACCTGAGGACAGCGGCTACATTGCTATTGCCGCCGGCATTCGTCATAGTATAGCCCTGAAATCTAACGGTTCTATTGTCGTCTGGGGGGATAACAGCCAGAATCAAATCACCAACAAGCCATCCGGTAACAACTTTGAGGCAATAGCCGCAGGTACCTACCACAGTCTGGCTTTAAGAACCGATGGCACCATAGTCGGCTGGGGCGGCTGGAACGGAGACGGAGAGTGCGATGCGCCGGCTCCGGACCCGGGCACAGTCTATACCGCAATTGCTGCAGGCAGATATCACAGCATGGCTTTACAGTCTGATGGTATGCCCAAGGCATGGGGAAATAACGAGCAGGGCCAGACGAGGATTTACGAAGGTGCCGCCGGCAAGGTTCACGTGGCTGTAGCCGCGTGTGATAATTATAGTCTGCTTCTGCGGGATAACGAAATGCTTATCGCATGGGGTGGAGGAGACGACTGGCTCGAGCCGGGCATTCCCCGCTATCATTATCGCTTCCCTGACGGCACTGACTTTGTGGCTATAGCTGCCGGCTGGGACCACATTCTGGCCCTGACAGCCGAGGGCGAAATCCTTTCCTGGAATTGGCCGAAAGGTGATTATCCCTTTGATTCTTTTTCAAGAGATGTTCCGGATGGCGTTGTTTTCACCGAAGATATTTCCGCCGGCTACGACTTCAGTTTGGCCCTTAAGGCCCCGTAGTAACCGGCTGATGGAGCTGCTTTTTCCGAATTTTTGAACCGTAACGAAAAATCATTTAATACCAGTTTTTCCGCTTCTATGTAATTATTGCCACTTTCTCAATACTCTTTGGCAAAAAACCACCCAAAAGAAATGCGTGTATTTTATACAGCTAAAAGTCTTTGACAGCAACAGTTAGAATGGTATAATAGCATGGAGTTACCAATATTATTTCATTGGGCTTTCGCTTTTTCGAAAGGGAAGATATATGTTTAATCACAAAAAAATCTGTTTGTTAAGCTGCTTACTGCTCACAAACGCATTTCTTTTGTTCTTTGCCGGCTGCAGCTCCTCCCCGCAGGGAGCGGTTGACCTGTATGTTGATGCAGTGATGCACAGGGAAATGAATGAAAATGAAAAGGCCATCGAAAAACTTAATTCCGCCGTGGCAAAAAACGAACGTTTTTCACTGGCTTATTCTCTGCTCGGCGAGATTTATCAGGAAATGCAGGAGTATGAAAAAAGTGCTTCGTCCTATGAGCAGGCGACGGTGCTGAACCCCTGGTCTTTCCAAAACTACTTCAACCTTGGGCGGGTCTATCAGATTATGAAAAAATTCGCCCTGGCAATCAAGGCCTATACAAGAGCATGCGAACTCAACCCCGAACACCTGGGTGCGCATATAAATACCGCCAAGTGTTACATTGAGTTGAAAGATTATGACAGTGCTCTGTCGGTTGTGGAGCAGGCCAAACGCATCGACCCTGGTGCAGGCGAGGTTCAACAGTTACTTGGCGATATCTATGAGTCAAAAAGTGATTACAACCAGGCCATCCGTTCATACAAGAGGGCGATGGAATTGGACAGCAACAATGCTGATATTATGCTCTCCCTTGCAGTTGCGTATGTAAAAACAGCTCGTTTTGAAAATGCAAAAGAGTTACTGACATCAGCAACACAGATCCAATCCAACAACTCAAAAGCCTGGCGCTATCTCGGGTACAGTCAACTCAAACTCGATAAGCTACCCGAATCAATCAATAGCTATAACCGGGCGGTTGAAATAAATGATAAAGACTGGGAAGCATACAGAGGACTGGGGGTCGCATATATGATGAGGGCACTGAATGAAAGAGATAACGTTCTAAAGGTAAGAGCTGTACAGCATTGGCGCAAATCATTAGACATTAATCCTGAGCAGCCTCGCAACGAAAGGTTGCGCAATTTGATAAAAATGTATTCACGAAGGTAAGATAATCTCCATTTTGCCAAAAGCAGAGAAATTTGAACACAGCAGTTTTCGTAGTTTATTGAGGATAGATATAAGTTGAACAGGGAACAAATCAACGCCCGGCCGACCTCAGGCTGGGCTTTTATAAAGCAGCAAAAACACATCCTTTCAATCCTAAAGGCCCATCTCATTTTCTGGTCTTGTTTAGCAATCGGCCTCGCACTCGATTTGTGGACCAAAAAGGCGGTGTTCGATTGGATGCAATCCAAACCCCCGGGGTTTAAGTATCCGGTTATCAATGGTTTTCTGCAAATTGTGATGTATGGCAATGACGGTGCTGCGTTCGGGATTTTTTCCGGTCAGCGCTATATGTTAATAGCTTTCTCGATCTTTGCACTGGTCGCAATTTTCACAATTTTTATTTTAGGCAGAGTTAAACACAAGCTCGTTCCTTTAGCTCTTGGGCTCTGTACAGCTGGGGTCTGCGGCAATCTGTACGATAGAATCTTTAATAATGGTGATGTACGTGACTTCATTGATGTTATGTACTGGCCTGGCAGACATTGGCCGGCATTCAATATCGCAGATTCTGCACTATGTATCGGAGTTGGGTTGATGATTTTTGCAACAATTCTTACTGAGCAGTCTGTTCGAAAACATGCTCAGCAACAAAAATAGGGGCATTCGAAGCCACCCCAAGCGCAATCGCATCAGAAGGGCGTGAGTCAATTTGAACGGTTTGTCCATCAGAAATCAAGTGTATCGTCGCATAGAATGTATGGTTCCGCAGGTCATTTATCACTATCCTGTCAATCTTAGCGCCTAAACCATTAACTACGTTGTCGAGTAAATCATGTGTCATCGGGCGCGGCGGGGCAATACCTTTTAATCGACGGTCGATAGCAAAAATCTCAACTATTCCAATTACAATAGGGAAGCTGCGTTCGCCGTTACGCTCTTTTAAGACTATTATCTGCTGGTCCGACG
>CAZUTR010000241.1:0-4362 GCA_964623545.1 uncultured Pirellulales bacterium
TAGATCACAAAATTCGCCGTCGAAAAGCGGAAAAAGGTTGAGAATACAACGGTGAAGATGATCATCATCAAGAGAGGATTCAACATCGTCCAGAAAAAGCCTAGAACGGACCGCCTGTACCGCACCTTCAGGTCGCGTGCCACGAGGTTCTTAAGTAGCTCTTTATACTCCAAGAGCGCTAGCAGCTCATCAAGAGCGGTATTGCGTGCCTGGTGCGAATCGTAAACAAGTGCTCTGGTCATGGTCTAGAGTCCCCCTGCGCTTGTCTTGGAGTGATCAAACAGGGCCTGCACAATCCGTTCACTGGCGTGCCCATCACCGTACGGATTTACCGTCTGGGCCATCCACTCATGCTCTGCACAATCTTCTAGTAATCGTATTGTCTCCTCTATGATGCGCCGTTTGCTTGTCCCTACCACCTTGGCCGTTCCCGCCTCCACCCCTTCTGGCCGCTCCGTCACTTCCCGCAACACTAATACCGGCACCCCCAGACTCGGTGCTTCCTCTTGGATCCCACCGGAGTCTGTCAAGATGAGATACGAGCATTTCATAAGATGCACTAGAGTTAGATAATCTAATGGCGGGAGCAAAGAGATGTTGGACACACCACCAAGAAGGGCCTGCACAGGCTCCTGCACGTTGGGGTTCAAGTGTACCGGATATACGACGTGCACGTCCTCGCCGTGTCGTTGGGCGATGTCTAGCAGGGCTCGGCAAATATCCTGCAGCGGTTTACCAAAGCTCTCTCGCCGGTGAGCGGTCACTAGAATCACTCGTCTGCCATCCAGCGGCAGCCCCTCCAATGGAGTTCCTCGCCGGTTAAAAGGGCGGTTTGCTACGTCCAGCAGAGCATCAATCACCGTGTTGCCCGTTACCAAGATACTTCCCTCAGGCACTTTCTCCCGCAGTAGGTTCTTCTTCGCTCTCTCCGTGGGTGCAAAGTGCAAGTCGCACAGCGCATCGGCGATCTTGCGATTGATCTCCTCAGGATAAGGTCGAGACTTGTCCCAAGTCCTTAAGCCTGCTTCCACATGGCCTACCCGCACTTGCTGATAAAAAGCCGCTAGGCTGGCCACCATAGCCGTCGTTGTGTCCCCTTGTACCAGTACCCAATTGGGCCCTTCGGCCTGGATCACCTGTTCCACCTCGGTCAGAGTTCGGGCCGTCACATAAGACAAAGACTGATCATCTTGCATGATATCCAGGTCGTAGTCCGGCTTGATCTCGAACAGCCGCAGCACCTGGTCAAGCATCTGCCGATGCTGGGCCGTCACACATACCCGACAGCTAGCTTTGCTTGGGTGCTTACGCAATTCCTTGATTACCGGGGCCATCTTGATGGCCTCGGGGCGCGTGCCAAAGACGCAGAGAACCTTGATCACTTCCTTTTTCCCGAATCTGTCTGGTAGTTGGCATTCACGGATGAATCGAAACGCCTGACAAGGCTGGGGCTGGAGAGAGTTCCAACAGACGAAAGAAGCTGAGGTCCACGACTGGAGCCAAAACGTCAAGCGGCCGCCGACCATTGCCCCGCAGTGTTGTTACACAGATCATTTGTCTTCGTGCTAGCTCAGAGCTGATAGTAGATGCTCAGACAAGCAAATGGTTTTCCCAACAAGTCAACGACACGACTCATAGTCAGTATCGGAATTATAGCCTTTTTTTGCTATCTTGTCCAGCTGGCCTTGACTCGGTCCCGTATGGTGATATCACAATGGCATCTCGTCAGGACACACCGACACGGCCAGGGGGTGTGGTTATATTCGAGAAATCCTGCGAAGCTATACGTGAAGAGTCCTAAGGACTGGCCACCGGGGGCTAGGTGATAGACATCACCCGCTATCACCGCATGCAAGCCACCCCTGGTTTCCGCAAGGCGGCACACTGTCGCCTGGAGCACCCGCACAAGGCAGGAATCCAGGCTGATTCTCCTGTCCTTTCAAGCAGATGAGAAGACGCAGGATTGGTCGGCGTGGATGTTCCAGGAGTGGGAGGCTATGGAGGCTACCGTGCACCTACTCGAGCCAGAGGATGAGCGGCGCAAGCTGGCTCATCTCCGTGACTGTCCAACTTCCCTTGTCCCGCGTAGGGCTCCCTACGCAGGACAAACTGAGGTGATTCTTGTGGAGGGTGTCGGAGAGGGGCGGGACTGTGAGGGGCAAGGTAGTACTTACGAAGGGCGATTTGAATAGGGAGCGCGGGTCAACTGTAGAGAAACGCGGCTCTACTGGCATCATCTCCGACAGCATGAGGGAGACACCGCCCGCCCGCGCCCGAGTATCTGAACTCACTGATTCTCGCCAATGTCCAGTTAGGAACCCCGATTGTTGCCGCAAGGCACCAAGAACAAGACTTCAGCCAGCATTCAACATGAGAGCTTCGACTGAGCTCAACTGAAGTCCGCTCCTCAGTCGAAACCCTCGGTTGAACGCTCAGTCGAGCCATTCTTTGTTGCGTCCCTTTTGGCTTCTGATAACTTCACCAACTCCTAGGAGGCAGACTGTCAGCGACCACGGTTATTATGGCCAACTCGGAATCCCACTGGCCCGGAACATGAGTACTGCCATCTCCCGCCGGCTCACGTTGTCGAGAGGACAATATCGCCGTTCACCGGTATCCGGGTCATAGAAGCAGCCAGTCCAGAAGCCTTGCTCGAACATTCGCTCAATGAATGGATAGGCAAAGTGGGTGGGGTCTGTCATATCAGAGAACGTGGGGGTGGGATTGTAGTAAGGATCCAGCCCCGCGATTCTTATCATAAACACCGCCATCTCTTGTTGGTTCACGTTGGCGAGCGGACAATATCGCCGTTCACCAGTACCCGGGTCATAGAAGCAGCCAGCGGTAAGGCCTTGCTCGAATATTCGCTCAATGAATGGATAGGCAAAGTGGGTGGGGGCTGTCATATCAGAGAACGTGGGGGTGGGATTGTTGTACGGATCTAGACCCTTGAGTCTTACTTGAAACACCGCCATCTCTTGTCGGTTCACGTTGGCATCCGGGCAGTACATGGGTGGGTCTATATTACAACCTGCGGTAACTCCCGCACCGTAGATAGATAGAATGTCATCGTATGCCCAATCATCAGGTGCGACATCGGCAAAGTTGACGATAATGCTCCCGTCTTGGACCGTCAAGTCTCGCCCTGCGCTGGCGTTAGGCCAATCATTACCCTGAGTATCAACTAGGGTCACATTCTGCAAGTCAAGCGTCGCCCGACCGAGCGCTGTGGGGCGGAGTGTAACTCTAGCCAGCACGCCGGTGCCACTCGGGCCCGGTGCGGTTCCAAAGCTGCAGGCTCCAAATGCGAGCTTTCTTGCAGCAGGGTCATAATCCGGCCCTTCAACAGGAAGAGTTAGTATGGTCCGACCAGGGACGTCGAGGAATCCCCCATCCTGGGCATAGGGGGCGACAATCTCGACTACCTCCGCCCCATCCTTGGCCACGTCACCGGTAAGCAGCAAGTCGAATACATATGCCCCAAGATCTTCGGCGTTGTCCACCATGATGTCCACGGTGATGTCGCTGCCAAAGCTGGCCTTAATGTCTGAATCAATCCATACCGTGGGAGTGATTGGCTGCCGCAATGGGCTGGCAGTAACCGATGCAGCTTGTATCAAAAGGCCTACGACTACCAACATACAAACCACCGCGCTCAGGGATTTCTTCCTGCCCCAATGCCGCGCCCTTCCAGTACTCAATCGTTCTTTTAGCTCTTTCATTTTCGTTCCCCCTTATCTCTCTCTGCTGCAGTTAAAAACGGTAGGACACAGAAGTTGTGCAAGTCCGAATGGTCAGTGCATTCATCATTCTGTTACTCTCTGTTACTCTTATTTGGGTCCTTTTCCTAGACAAAAAGCGTGCTGCCGGCCGACCTGCTTCCGAACAGCACGCTGAATGCGTCTTCGGCAGCCCGGCTATCATATCAGTGATCAGGGATCAGAGAACCAGTGATTAGGGAATCAACAACCCGATGCGCGCCTTGCCAGGCGGTGCAGCACTGATTCTTTTCCTTGCCACGAATTACACCAATTTTCACTTATTTTTCTCTTTTTCGCGGCGATTCGTGAAATTCGTGGCGAACATCATTTGACCAATCGCTGGTGTTCAAGGGAGTCGGCACCGAAGTTGAGCAGAATCGCCAATTTATGATTGAGATTCGACGTCCGGTAGCTCCACATTTAATCGTGGAGTAGTGGTTTTGGCGCTCGACATGCGTGTATCTTGGGATTAAACGCCTCTTGATACCCCATATGTGGGGGGATTTCGGCCAGATCACCCGCTCCACGGTTAAGTGCAGTGCTACCCGACGTCCTACCGCTACGGGAATCTCCGATAAATATCCTTTCGATGCTGAACTCG
>CAZUTR010000242.1:0-4334 GCA_964623545.1 uncultured Pirellulales bacterium
TACCGTTGTAGACTAATGCTACATGGTACCAGCTGCCTGTCTCCTGAGTAGTACCTATATTAACATCAAAAGGTCCTTGTGCTCCGTCATAGTAAGGCCAGAAGTAGTCTTTCATATCACCAGGAATACCCAGCTCAAATTCGTAATGAGGGCACGAAATTATCCTCTGGTATCCATAACCGTTAGGGTCGGTCTCCGTGTTCAGCGTTGGGTCGTTAACATACTGCTTAATCCACACGGCAATTGCCCACGTTTGGCCAAGATTTGCAAGTTCTTCGCTGTGCTCTACGTAAACATAATTCCAGTTTTTATTGTCTGAATCTGGATATGTTCCATCGGGTAATGTACCGAATTCGAGAGCATAGCCTGTGCCTCTCACAATCCATCTTGGAGTGGTGTTTTCGACCTCTACTCCATCTTCCAGACCCGGATGAAAAGGACTTGCGAATGCAACACCGTGATTGACATAAGCGGAAGAGTCACTTACGTCGGTACCATCGCCTTCGTCAAACCGCCAAAGCCCAATAAGGTCTGCATTTGCGTTGAGTGACAAAAGCAGAACCATAAAGCACGATACAGCCAACCAGGCTATTAAATGTTTTTTGACATTCATAAAACTTTTTCCTCCATAAAAAAATTCGAATCCTTACATTTACCCAGTTTATTACTGACAATGTACTTAATAATACCCCATTCCCTCTATTATATTTTTTTGCCACGTTGAAGGAATGGCCTAAACTCTCATAATTTAATTATTTATGTTAATAAAATCCTTCTTAATAACATCCGATAAATATTGTATCTTTTTTAGCTCAATCAATGCAATGGCCTAAACTCTCAAAAGCATACGCAATACTCGCTTTTAATATTTTTTTGAAAAAAGCTCAAATATTAAAAAATATGTTGTTTATAATGTCTCATACTCTCATGATTTGCCAATTTTAAAACAACTAATATTCTCATAACAATCTCAATATTTTATCATTAACTATTAAAATATTGAATGGTCTAAACTATCAATAGCATGCTCAATGCTCTCATTTAGAAGGTTTTTAGGAAAAATTGCTTAAAAAATCCTAACTTTTGGTACAAAAATTAGTTTTTTATGATTTTAAAAAGCTTTTTCTTGATTTTATAATCAAAGTTAAGGATAATATAGGTTAGAGTGATAAAATTATTAGGTTTTACAAACATGGGTAAAAATCTCAAATACTTAGCAGACGACCTTGTTATGTCGCCGTATTGCGAGCGGAGGCAGATTAATTTGAGCCATTCAGACGCAGCACCGTTGAGAGAAATGGACATCTTTTTGGCTTCAATTTGTAATATACGTCAGAAATGCGAAGTCAAACGACATGACCCAAATTTTCATATCCTAATTTTTTCACTTGAAGGTCATGGACGGCTTTTTACAGCACAATTTCCAAGGAAAGGAGAAGTTATTGAACGTGGGCACGTAGTAGTATTACCTGCCCACAACTCGCATCACTACAAAATGACAGGGCAAAACTGGAAAGCAATTTGGTTTTACCTGGCGGATACTGATGCCTGGCGTCAGCTCAGAGATGCAAAGCCGAATATAAGAATTTCGTTGACATGTGATGAATTAAAATCCGCGATGGAAGGATTTTGGGCTGAGTCTCTGAGAAAGGAGGCAAGAGCCCGCCTTGCAGCGCGACATTATGCAGAAGTTGTGGTTTTAAATCTTGAAAGAGAACTTGATATGGAAGAGAGTCCTAGCAACAGGGAAATGAGACAAAGGTTATACAAACTATGGGATACAGTAAGTGCAAATCTTGGCCGGAATTGGACAGTGGCTGAGCTCGCTAACGAAGCGTGCATTTCCCCACAACATCTTTACAGGGTAAGCCATCGTCTATGCGGTCATAAACCGATGGAAATGGTCACTTTGCTAAGAATGAGACAGGCGAAGGAATTATTGATTAATACGAATAATTTAGTCAAAGAGATAGCAAGACTTTTAAGTTATTCTGATGCTTTTAGCTTTTCAGCGGCATTTAAAAAATATGCCGGTTGTAGTCCAAGTGAGTTTAGAAAACAAAATCAACGGGAGTATATTGAAAAAGAAAAGAGAAAAAAAGATTCGAAAAAGTAGCGTAAAAGAAAGGCAAAGGATGAAAAGTCACGGTTTCGCAGTTACATTTTTTTGTTTAACGATTGCGCTATGTAGCTCGGTTCGTTCCGACACTAAGATAAGTTATGTAGAGCTTATTGAAATGCTTACAGACCTGGAGAGATTAGCTTTTTTGCCTACGGAAGGTGAGAAAACTCTTCAGTGGTCAAGCTATGACCGTTCAAGCAGATATGACGAGAGTACGGGAAAATATATAAATTGGGAAGCGAACAGCGATGGTTTTGGCGGCAAAGGCTGGGTTCGTAGGGTACAAGATCAACTTGTTCTCGCCGAGATGAAGGGGCCGGGTTGCATATGGCGAATATGGTCAGCCACAGCAAAGCAAGGTCAAATGAAGATTTATCTCGATGATTCGAATGAGCCGGTTGTGGATTTACCTTTCATTGGGTACTTCAATGGTGAAAATGAACCTTTCAACAGAAGCGCACTTGTGCATGTCGTAGCAAGCGGAAAAAATTGTTATATACCTATTCCATTTCAAAAATCTTGCAAAATAGTTGCTGACAGAGGTTATGGCGAGTTCCATCATTTTACTTATACATTGTTTACCAAAGATACGAAGGTGCCGACGTTCAGCAGACAGCTTTCTGATGAAGAATCAGCGGCCCTCGACAAGGCTAACGAATTGTTAAGTAATTGTGGACCAAATTTTGGCGGGCCAAAACCCGGCCAGACCGTAGAAAAGACAAAGGTCAATATTAGCTCTGGCGAAAAGAAGGTCATATCCAGAATTTCCGGCCCGCGAGCTATTGTATCTTTCATTGCAAAAGTTCAACTCCCCACAGATATCGAACTGCAGCGGCAGATACTTAGAGAATTGGTGCTGCAGATTTCCTGGGACGGCGAGGAGAAGCCAAGCGTCTGGTGCCCACTTGGTGACTTTTTCGGCACAGCTCCGGGCGTGAATTATTACAAGTCACTACCGTTAGGAGTAACTGAGAATCAGTGGTACTGTAATTGGTTCATGCCTTTTGAAAAAGATGCAAGAGTCGAGCTGATTAATGACGGTGCCGGTGATGCAACTATAGAATTTGAAATAACACATGCTCCTCTGGAAAAACCGGCGACAGAATACGGCCGATTCCATGCAAAATGGCATCGTGATGCATTTCTGCCAGTTGAGAAAGAAAGATGGATTGACTGGGTCATGTTAAAGACACAGGGAAGAGGAAGGTTTTGTGGAGTTGAACTTGAAATCTGGAATCCCAGAGGTGCATGGTGGGGTGAAGGCGATGAAAAGTTTTTCGTAGATGGTGAAAAATTCCCGTCAATCTACGGGACAGGTTCCGAGGACTACTTTGGTTACGCATGGAGCGATCCGACTCTTTTTCAAAATTGCTATCACAACCAAACAATAAGTGAGGGTAATAAGGGACACATATCGGTTAATCGCTGGCATATAACCGACAATGTTCCTTTTCAGAAATCATTTGAAGGTTGCATAGAGAAGTACTTTCCCAATGACAGACCGACCTTATACAGCTGCGTTGCCTACTGGTATCTGGCACCGGGTGGTCAGGACCCATATGAGCCGGTTACATTACCGCTGCGTTTGGACTGGTATGAAAAGCTTAAGTATCCTCTTGAGTTTGATGGTACTTTGGTTCTTGAAAAACCGGTCGGAGGAATTGAAGCACAAGGTATGGGTAGCTTCAAGGCTAACAGATGGTACAACAATGAGCAGCTCTGGTGGATTGGCGAATTAGGGGCTAAGCTGCGTATAGGTATCGACGTTACAGAAGATGGCCATTACAAGATTATAACACGGCTGACCAAAGCACCGGATTATGGAATAATACAGTTCTGGTTGGATGGCAGGAAAATTGGCGAGCCGATGGATATGTACTATGGAAATGATGTGATTGCTACGGGCGAGATAAACCTTGGAACCTTCAATTTGACTGCGGGTCGACATGAGGTAAATGTTGAGATTGTAGGTATTAATCCTGATGCCATAAAAAGATATATGGTAGGTATAGACTATATAAGAACTGCCCGTGTAAAGTTTTCAGAAAAATAATCTATTCCTAAAAACCACAATAGACAGAGTAGAAGGGCGTTTTAGTGAAAACAAAGACAATATGTAGCATTTGCGCTGGTAACGGAGGCAAAGCTATTGCCGGTGATATGACATTGGCGGGACATCGGTGTCAGCTTTTTGAATTTCCGGAGTACGTTG
>CAZUTR010000243.1:0-4319 GCA_964623545.1 uncultured Pirellulales bacterium
TCCCAGTACAAATCAGTTAGTATCCCATCATCTAAGCCAATTTGGGATTTCAAATAACTATCTGCCGTAGAGATACCTAAAGCATTATGTGTTAATGCAGGATGGGTTTTCTTGTTGCCCCAGCCATATGAATCTCTTAATAAACCAAAAAATACAAAGATAAAAAGCAATACAACATGGGTCTTCCTTTTCTTATTTAATTGTTTTAAAAAATATGAAATCATTTTATCGCCTTGAATTTAAAATTAATCTCAAAACCTCAGTCTCACCACATGTCACTAAGTGCGTTTAGTAATATCCAGCAAGCTAAAATAGAAAATGAAAGAGTAAGTACTAGCAATGTTAGATATATCTTGACCCTTATATTTTTAAGGAGCAATAATTTCATGGCAATGATCCATAAAATATCAAATCCAAGTACTGCCAAAAAACCCATCCAAGTAGAGAACCAATACGGCGCGTAGGAATTCATTGGCTTGATTAATATCCTCATAGTCTTATAGAATATTATAGGTATAAATATTACCAAGAAAACAACCTCCGGAATACTTAACGGAAACTTTCGTTTTTTTTCATCCATCGTTTATTCCTATAACTCCTGAATCCACCAGTTTCCGTCTTCATCCTTCATAAATATAATCGGATAAGCGGATATACTGTCGCCTTCCTGACGAAGGAGTTCACATTCGACTACATTGTCGCTTCGGGATTTTAGGACCAATCCTCTCATATCTTCTGCCATATTTCCAAAATATGGCCTAAGCTTTTTGTAAATTTCTGCATGTTCAGCCCTTTTATAGGGAGCAAAGCAGGAAGTCACTTTCTCAAAATCATCTGTAAGCAATGCGGCCCTAAACTTTTTGAACACGGCCAGAGGAGAGTTATTTAGGTCATCAAATTTCTGTAAAGCAGGATCCACCAGCATGTCACCATCTCTGACAGGAGTTGTAATGACTTTATTTTTGCTAATGCTGGAAAAGTTGGTTATATCATCGATATTCCAGTCTTCACTGCTTCGGTCTTTATTTCGTTCCCACCAGCCTTCTATTTCCGCAACGAAATCCTTCCTTTGAGGGACACTCTTAGGAGCTTTGAGGTCTTTATTGCCTATTGCCCAATGCAAGCTATAGAATGCCTCCTCAAAAGATTTGCGATACATATTTTCCTTGAGAAATTTAATCAAGGCAGGAATAGCCGTTGTGTCATCCAAATCTTTCAGGGCCAAGGATGTAAGCTTAAGAAGGTTGGAATCCGGTATTTGCAGGTATTTATGTAATCGAGCAATATATTCCTCTTTGGTAATTTTGCCCTTTTTATACGCAGCCTGGTTCTGATACAACTGTTTTTTTGCTTTAATAACTTTTTGCTGGAAAGGTTTATTCGCCCATTGTTCTTTCTCAGCCAGCGCCTTTTCCTTCTCCAAGGCTTGCTGTAACAGCTTGCCTCTGGGGCGAGATAGTCCGGTAGTAAGAAAAGCTATGTGCTCTGAGTGTGATAATTCATTGGTCCAAGGCTGAAGTTTGACTACATTGTTTTCTTTGCGATACTCCAGTTGCAAATCAGGCAGATAAATTATGAAGGCTCGAGCTTTGCTGTTGAATACCCTGTACCGCACATAGCCATGTTTATAAACAATTACCTCTTCCGGCTTCAAATTCGACATCTGAGGATGCTTTATTTCTATAGTTTGACTAGGGATTAAATATTTTCCATCCCTGTCAGTGGTGGTTTCATATAACGCCCCCAAGCTAGTGTGTGACTCTATCAAGAATTCCTCGATATCCCACATGAAGAGTATTACTGCACCTTGAATGGGCTCGCCGGTAACGGCATCTATCACCCGGCCAGTGCGAATACCTGTATTGAGTGTGATAGGTTCACTCTCAAGAAATTGCTCTGGTTCCCCACACTGGGCAATATTAGAGAAAATTCCTATCATCACAACCACAATTGTGAGACCATAGCAGTTCATAAAAGTTCTCCTAACCTAAATTAAAAATCGTAGATTTTCCATTGGCCCATTTCGTCTCTGACAAAAACCACCGGGTAGCCATACGTTCGCCCATCCTCTTCACGTAACAAATCATACATCACCATATCGGTATCAAATTTTATAAAAACCAGCTCGCCCATATCATTTACCATTTGTGTAAAATAAGGCCTGAGTTGCTCCAGAAGCGGTCGGTAGTTCTCTGCTGATACTTCAGCAAAATAACTGACAGCTTCATTAACGTCATCAGCCAACAAAGCTGTCTTGAACGATTCGAAAACATTCAATGGGTGTCGGCCGTTCAACCAGAAGTAAGCAAGGGTTTCCAAGTCATTGGTCTCGACGGTTCCGCTGTTGTCAAAATCGCCGTCAAGACCTGACCCGGATTTCTGCCAGTTCTCAGCGAACATTGCAAAATCAGCAAAGTTGACTATATCATCGCCGTTTATGTTGGGATAAGAATTGGGCTCAGGAAAACCGTCAATTTCAGTTGTTCGGCCGCCAGACATACCTGCAAAATAACTTCTTCCAGACTTAGTAATTTGCGAAGCTGAAATCTGTTGTTCGGGTTGCGGCTCCGGTTCGGTTTTCGGCTGTGCTGGTGCAAGGGCCTCTCTATCCACACAAAATACAATAACACTATTTGATTCAGGAATGTAGAAAAGAACAAGCCGATAGAAAACTTCCTTGCCAACGTTGAGACTAACGGTGCATACATCGGATTTGTCGGTAACGGTAAACAGATACTTGCCCGGTTCTGTTAAAGGTTCGAGTTTTCCATTATCGCAGGCAATCGATACGTCTTGAGCATTAGCATCACTTTGCCCCGCAATTGCAATTACCAGGTTGTTTTTACCCTTTATTTCAACAAGTTCCTTTGCTGCATCAAGGCCATTAAGAGTTAATATCAAATCTGCGTTAGAGACTGAAGCCGTGGCTGGGCCATAGATTGCCAGAATAACAGCGGCAAATAGAAGTGTTTTTTGACGATACATAACAAAATCTCCCAAAGATATTATGTGCTGATAAATCATTATAAATAATAACCTTTTAAAGAGTTTCTACAAGACTTATTCCCCTCGGTGGGTATTTTTTTCCAACTGCTTGACATTTTCCAATCAACCTTATATTATATTTCCCTAATCTGGTTAGACCCCGTTGCATAGACGAGGCAGTGCCTCGCCTATGCCGTTTTTTGTTAGGAAGGTATCATATTATATGGCTAAAAAAGTGGTTTCGAAAAACAGGCCCTTTGTGTTAATCATCCGCGACGGCTGGGGTTACAATCCGAATAGCTCGGAAGAGCAGTATAACGCCATCAAGGTCGCCAATACCCCAGTCGATGACAAGCTGATGGCCGAGTATCCGAATTGCCTCATTCATACCTCAGGTGTTGATGTTGGACTATCGGCGGGGACAATGGGTAACAGCGAGGTTGGACATCAGAACATCGGGGCAGGAAGAATCGTACCGCAGGAATCCGTTAGACTCAGCAAACTTATCAAGGATGGTTCTTTTTTTGAGAATGCCGAGTTTAAGAACCTAATCAAATTCGTAAAAGAACATAACGGCAAAATGCACTTAATGGGTTTATGCAGTGACATCGGTGTTCATTCGCTTTTGGACCACCTGTATGGCCTACTTGAGTTGGCGAAAAGAAACGATGTTAAAGATGTTTACATCCATGCATTTACCGATGGCAGGGATTCGCCGCCGGACAGCGGAGCGGGCTATATAGCTGATATAGAGAAAAGGGCCAAAGAAATTGGAGTAGGGCAAATTGGGACCGTAATGGGCAGGTTTTATGCAATGGACCGTGACAGCAGATGGGAACGTGTGCAAAAGGCCTACGATTGTATGCGTATTGGCAAGGGTCTGAAAGCAAAAAGTGCCGCCGAAGCGGTTGCACAAAGCTACGAAAAGGATGTTACCGACGAGTTTATTGAGCCGACGTGTATCGTCAATGAGGATAACGAACCTGTAGCAACTGTTAAAGATGGAGATGGTGTGGTTTTCTTTAACTTCCGTGGCGACAGGCCTCGTGAAATTACACGTGCGTTTGTTGGCCCTGACTTCAAAGATTTTCCACGGGCGCAAAAGCCGGACATTTATTATGTTTGCATGACCGAATATGATGCGATGATACCCGCGCCGGTCGCATTTGCCAAACCACCAAAAATGAAAAACATATTAGGGGCCTACTGGAGTTCGCTGCACCTGAAGCAGTTTCGCTGTGCTGAGACGGAAAAATACGCCCACGTCACCTTCTTCTTCAACGATTACACCGAAAAACCGTTTCCCGGAGAGGACAGGCAGATTGTGCCGTCAC
>CAZUTR010000244.1:0-4303 GCA_964623545.1 uncultured Pirellulales bacterium
GTGTGTTCTTTCGGAGCGTTCAGCGGGTATTGCTGATGCTGATTTCGGTCCTCCTGGTAATCCTCCCGGTGATTGCGTGATAGACTACGAAGAGATAGCTGTAATCGGAGATGACTGGCTTTCAGGGGATGATATTATTGAAACGAATGATCCGGCCATAAACGGTGGTCTTGTTGCGTACTGGCCGATGAATGAAGGCGATGGCGATGAAGCTGAGGATATCGTCGGTGACCACAATGGTACTTTCTCAGCGGCCGGTGTTTCATGGGTATCACCCGGCGTAAATGGTGGCACGGCTATCCACGTTGACGGCGGTGCAGGCAGCAGGATTGAAATTCCAGCCTGGCAACCTTTTGCACCCGATGGTCACATAACTATAGCCTGCTGGGTCAGGTGGGCTGGAAGTAACGCGCGTTCTGAGGGCCTGGTTTGTCAGAGAAACGGCTGGGAAGCCGATCTTGTAAGGTTCATGTTCGAGCTGGATACACCCGGTTCCAACGGTGCACTACAAATGCGGCAGTATGACGGCAATTACGATGTGTCTACAGCCCAAGGTGCGATGAATCCGTTTATCGGCAGATGGGCGCACGTAGCCGTCACGTATGACGGGAACGATGCCACTTTCTATATCAACGGTCAAAATTCAGGTGGTGGGGCCTATTCACCCGGCGGTGCAGCCGACCCGAATATGGGGATGACAATAGGTAATACCAATACAGAAGCAGCTTGGAACAACTGTCCTGAGTCCTTGAACGGCGACATAGACGAAGTGCGTATCTATAACCGTGCTCTGTCGGCAGGTGAGATAGCTTATCTTGCTGATTTACTCACCGACCAAGGTGACGGTGAACTGTATGTTGAGGTGCCATCGAACGCTGAGTTGTACGATAGCGAGGCGCAAGGCGAGAGGATAATCAACTTCTATGACTATGCGTTGCTTGTACAATCATGGCTCGAAGAGGAGCTTTGGCCATAGCTATAAACGGTTATGTGCATCTCTCAGAAGAGCTGATGAGTTTGCTTTAATTAGGAGCCTATACCTCTAAGGTATAGGCTCCTATTATATTTACTATTTTATATCTGGATTTAGGGGCTATTGAAGTAGTTTGGACATTTAAGAACAAATAAGAACCTTCGAATAACGAAGTATGTATTGTCGTCATGCACCGCCAGCAATGGTCGAGGTTTTCAGTAACCGGAGATTTATTCTTCGGTGGGAGGTTCTGGGTTGTTTTTGGGTTTTGAGTGCTGTGTCCTCGGGAGTTTTCCGAGACCGAAGAGAACCAGAATTGCGAGGATTGTAGAGATACAAGCCAGGATAAAAAAGCCCGCGCCGCAGGCCATTCCGATACTAGCGACGAGCCAAATTGTTGCGGCGGTGGTTAGACCGTGAACGCCGCCTCTGTCCTGAATGATTGCGCCTGCGCCGAGGAAACCTACGCCGGTGACGATTTGCGCAGCTATCCGGGCTACAGAATCAGTACCGGCCATCCGACGGGAGATGATTGTAAAGACCGCCGCGCCGAGGCATATCAATACGTTCGTTCGCAGGCCGGCAGCTTTGCCGCTAAGGCGTCTTTCCAGGCCGATTATTCCGCCTAAAAGAATCGCAAAAATTAAGCTGAGTACGTCGTTCGGCCAAACCATAATTTCGTCTTACCTTTCAATAAGGGTTTCATCGACCTGCATTCCGAAATGTCTGCCGGCTTTCTCGATGTGGCCGAGAACCTTGTCGCCGGTCTTTAGCTTAGTTACCGAAAGCGCTTCGCCCTTGGGACCGACAAGGCGAATCGTCTCAGCATTCTGCATGACCAGGCTTATGGGTTGGCCTTGTGCATCGGCCTCGATGAGCATCATCGGCCTTTTCTCAATTTTGTTTCTGCCGAGATATGCGAGCTGACTTTTACCGTTGAAATCCACAACCAGGACTTCATCGCCGGTTTTCAGGTCCGCGAGATATTTTGTTTTACCGCCCGGTGCCAAAGTGTATGCGTGGACGGCGCCGGCATTGACGCGGAACGGCCGAGATGCGACGTAAGGATTGTCAATAGATTCGGAATGTACCAAAAAGAAACCCGAAGCGGTGTTACCGACGAGCATACCTTCGCCGAGGTTCATCTGTGTGCAGGTGTCGAGACAGGCGCGGTCGCCCATTCCGAGCTGCTTGACTGAAGTGATGGTTGCCGTCACCAAATCGACCTTCTCGGTTATTCCTTGAACAATTTCGGCGGTTTTTTTAATCTCGTTTACATCGGTGGTATTTAACACAACTCCATCAACACCTTTTTCGAGGATTTCGGTCATAAGCTTTGCCTGCTCACTGCTCTCGACCTGGACAATTATATTTTCGCCTCGGCGGGCGAGGAGATTTTCAATGGGAATAATCGTCCAGTCGAGCATTCTAAGAATGACTGTTTTGCTTTTCGGAACAGCGGCGGCTTTGTCTTCATCGGCCTTGCCGGTGATATCGACGAACTCGACATCGACGCCGGGCTTTAGGTCGCCTGATTTTTCGACGGTTTTGATTTTGCCGAATTCGCGGACGATGTCACTTTGACCGTCAGGTAGAACCACGGCCTCGGCTCCGCTTTCGAGAGCAGCTATTACAACATCCTTATTATAAGGAACAGCATTTACCCAGAGCTTTTTCATTCAGTATCTTCCTTTAATGCTAATGCGAATCTGCCGGTTTTTAGTCCTTCAGCATAGCGATTGCATCATCACAGCTCGCGCCTTCGTGAACCATTTTACTTAAGGCCTGTATGATTTTTTTTACCGTTTTGTGCTGGAAGGCATTACGACCTATTGATAGTCCTGTGGCGCCGGCTTCGAGTGCACCGGCAACCATATTGAATATATCTTCGTCACTATCCATCTTTGGGCCGCCGGCAATGACTACCGGCACGGGACATCCGTTGACGACTTCTCGGAAGCTATCGACACTTCCGGTATAAGGGACCTTGACAATGTCGGCACCTAGTTCAGCACCGACCCTTGCAGCATGCTTTACATTTTTAACATCGAATTCATTCTTAATCTTCGGTCCGCGTGTGTACATCATTGCAACAAGGGGCATCTGCCACTGCAAACAGCGTTCGCTGACAAGGCCCAGCTGGCCGAGCATCTCCTTGTCGGTTTCGGCACCGAGATTGATATGTATGGAGACGGCATCTGCACCGAGCTTAATCGCCTCTTCGACGGTGCAGACCAGCTCCTTGGCGTTCGGGTCGGGACTAAGTGAGGTTCCGCCTGAAAGGTGAATAATAAGTCCTACATCCTTGCCGGTGCCTCTGTGGCCAGCGCCGACGATTCCCTTGTGCATTAAGATTGCGTTTGCGCCGCCTGCGACGACCTTGCTAATCGTTTCCCGCATATCTTCCAGGCCGGCTATTGGGCCGACGGTGACGCCGTGGTCCATCGGTATAATCACTGTTCTGCCGCTGTTGCGGTCGATTATTCGCTCTAATCTAATCTTCTTGCCAATCATATCCGAAACTCCCAAAACAGGTTTTTTTGTAAAATCTAACCGAAGCGGTCTAAAACGCAAGAAAAAAAATGCTGGATCGGACTGTTTGCATTATTTCTAAACGATACAGAACCGGTCAGAGAGAATAATAAAGGCTGTGAGCTTAATGCCCACAGCCCTGAAATTTTAAATTAGATTTTCAATAATGTTATTCAACACATACGAGCCCTATTGTTAAAGTCCGGTTGCTGCTTGCTAAGTGCACTCAAAAGATAGCGCTACCGGCGAAAAATATATTACTCGTAGCAATCACTTAGCCAGTAAATGGCAAAAATCCCTAAATCGTTTATATCAACGGTGCCATCTGTGTTGAGATCGCCGGGGAGACTTGGCACGGTCAACTGCCAATCATTGCCCAGTATTGAAAAATCTATGAAATTAACGGGGTTCAGGTCATCTAAATTCGGGCAGTCTCCGTCGCAGGCATTTCCAAGCCCGTCGTCATCAGAATCCACCTGGGAAGGGTTATAAACGTAAGGACAATTATCGCAAATATCTCCTATTCCATCTACAGGTTCAAGGTCATTCTCGTAAAGGTCCCAGTATTGAGCGGTTTGGTCACACCAGGTATGCCCAAGTGTAAAACGTGTAATATAGTCTATGTCTTCCCATTCGTTAATTAGCTGGAAACCGTTTCCGTCTTGATTGTCAACCCAAATCTTCGTAGAGGTTCCGTCGGCAGTCATCTTGTATTGAACCCATCCGGCCTCTGTTGGTAAGGGTACCGAACTTATGTAATTAGTTTCGCCGCCTTCCCTGTACATCCAATGTGTAGTA
>CAZUTR010000245.1:0-4283 GCA_964623545.1 uncultured Pirellulales bacterium
TTGCAAGCAGCTGAGCCAAGGAAGCTTCATCGCGCTTGATGACCAGTTGTCGAAGCTCATTCAGTCTTGACAGGGATTCCTGCAAGTGCCGGATGTCTATGTCGAGAACATCCGACAGCTCGTCAACTTTGGCTTCTATCTCTATTGCGGTTGTTATCATACGTCTTTCACAACTGTCTCGGTGTTTGAATTTTTTTGCTCAAAGTCGGTCATAAACTGGTACACATCCTTCCAAATTCCGAAGCCGCCGTTATCTGCGATTTCGCGAGCCAGTTGTAACCAGAATATTCCCTGAGTTTGCATCGAGGCACCGTCTTTCTCAAAGCCCCAGTCGCCAATAGTATTTTTCATTTCCTCCAGCAGCTTGTGTATGAAGACCGACTCAAAGTCCTTGGCCTTTTGTATCTTTTCATTTTCCGGTATACCGCTGTATTTATTTACATTTTCCAGCGGCAGCGGGGGGTGAACGGTTTCGGTTAATATCAGCTTGGCAGTATCCATAAGATTATCCCTACATTATTTCCAGTTTGGCCTGGAGGGCACCGGCCTTTTTAAGTGCGTTGAATATTGCTATAAGGTCGCGTGGTGTTGCACCTATGGCATTTAAGGATTTGGCTAACTCTGAAACAGTGACTACTCCGGGAACCGGGACCAGATAACCTTCTTTTTCCTCCACGCCTATCTCTGTTTCCGGTACTATTACTGTTTCGCCGGCATCGGAGAAGGGTGCGGTCGGCTGAGAAACAGCTGCGGTTTCCCTGATCTTGACAACGAGAGAGCCCTGTGAAATGGCGACCGCGGAAATGCCGACGTTTTGTCCAACTACAATCGTGCCGGTGCGTTCGTTAATAACAACGACTGCAGGAGTATCAACGTTCACATCAAACTTTGTAATGTCCACGATAAAACCAGGAATATCGGATTGACTGATTTGGCTTGGCACTTTAACTTTGATAGTACCAGCGTCAATGACTACAGCGCAATTTGTATAATTTTGATTAATGGCTTCGCTGATTCGCTCGGCGGTTGAAAAATCATTATTTCTAAGATTAAGTGTGATAATTCTTTGTCCCGCGATATATTCAACGAAAGTAGCAATTTCCGCCTTTTCAACAACAGCACCGTCGGGTATTCGACCGACCGTCTGATGATTCTTGGTAATAGAAGCCTGACCGCCGGATGCGGACCAGCCGCCAATGAAAATCCCGCCGTGGGCTTCGGCATAAACCTGGCCATCAAGACCTTTCAAGGGTGTGGGTAAAAGCATTCCACCTTGAAGACTTTTGGCATCTGCTATCGAAGAGACGTCAACATCGATGCGTGAGCCCTGCCTTGCAAAAGGACCTAATTCAGCGGTGACCATAACCAGAGCAATATTGCCGCCGGATAAATCGTCGGGAGAAAAAACCAGACCCGAGTCTCTGAGGATGTTTGTCAGCATTTGTTGTGAGGGTAAAGTGCTGTCGCCGGTGCTTGACAAGCCTATCACCAATCCTATGCCGGTAAGCGGATTGCTGCGAACGCCCTGAATGTCAACTATGTCTTTTATTCGCTCAGCTTGCCCAGGTTCGGTAAGGAACATCCAAGTCACAAGAGTAAGGATGGCAATAACATTATGATTTTTTGAATTTGTTTTCATTTTTGTTTTTATATGGTTAGACATACGAAAAACCTATAATATTTACGCTCAAATGAGCCTAAAACGGCCAAAGGATATCAAATATTCTTCCGAGCCAGCCCGGTCTGTTATATGGTTCTGAAATTCCACTGTTTTTGGATACGATACAGAAATTGGCGACCTGCTCACTCTTGACAGTGTTGTCGAATGAAATGTCGCTTGGCCTAACAATGCCGCTGACTTCAATGATTTGTTTATCGCCGGCGATGTCACGGTGCCGGGTTCCCATAACAACAAGATTTCCGTTCGGAAGGATGTCCTGAACAACTACAGTGATGCGGTCAACAAAGCTGCGCTCATCTTTAAAGTCGGCTTTGCCTTTCAGCTCATTGCTGGATTGAGCCGACATATTAAAGCTTGGTATATTCGGCAAAAGACTAGCGCTGTTCGTCTTAATGTCCAGATTGCCATCGAAGGTATTTGACTTGCTGGTCTCCTTCTTCAGGTCTCTTTTGGCCTTGTTGTCAACCTTGCTGGATTCGGTGATTTGAATAGTAAGGATATCGCCTATCCGACGAGCCACGTCATCGGCATATAAGTCCTTCATATTCCTGTTTCGTTTGGCCCAGATTGAGCCGGCCTGCAGGTAATTGTTCAAGAAAAGCAGAAAAAGTGTCGAGACAAAAATATAATTAAATTTTCTATTGTTCATTTTCTCACCTTGTTTTAAAAAACGGGTTCCACAGTTCCGTCCTTGTTGACTTTGCAGAGAATTATCCGGTGCGAGTCGGCGTTCTGTACCTTAATATATTCACCGGCCCTGGCCAGCTGGATTGTTTTTCCGGTAGCTGTGACAGAAAGACCGGGCCTGTTGATTTTAATGACTACATTCTGATTGCGTTTGAGCAGAACCGGCGGTTTGAATGGGCCCACCATATCCGGTTGAATCACCGTATTCGCTGCTAATTGACGCCTTGCAACAAGACCATAGGGCACAGCCCAATTATCCGGTTCGGGCCTGTTCGATATGGTCTTTTCTATTCTGATATTCTCAGGGCTGATGACGGCACCGGCGGGAATATCAACTTGGGTTATCGCTCTGTGGCAATTGTATTTTAAAAGCAGGATTACTTCACGAGTCCCAACTTCTTGGCCGTCGGATAATGTGGCAATACAGACTTTTATCTGATTTTTTATCCTACTTTTGGCAAAGTGAGATAACAGTCTTATGTTTTTGCTCGGTCCCGGTATAACTAAATCCTGAGGTGTTCGTGTCGGATTGAATTCACAAATTGAGTCATCTGAATATTTTGTTTTCGCAAAGTTTAGAGCCGTCTCAACAAATTCACTGCCTTTGATTACACGATGCTGTCTCCTGACCGACACTTTTTCTGCTCCGGTTAACGTTACTTTGGATGAGGGAATTCCATTACAGGCCAATCTGCTGAGTACGGTTGCCTTGTCGATTATAATTTCCTGGCCTGGCAGTGAAATCTGTCCTAATTGAATCTCGCCCGCCTTTTTTACAAGTAATTCTTCACCGCGAATTATACTCACCTTACCAAGATTGATGACACTGTCCTTCAAGGTTATTTCTCTGGGTAAATAAACCTGAATTTTAGAATCTTTTCCGATGCCTTCAGCTTTTGTGTTTGCTGACAGCAAAAGACAAGTGATTATGATAATGTTGATTGTTTTTCTACTCATAATTCACCGTTATTTTAGAATCTTGCTATTTGGATGGCCTGTCTTAGCATTTCGTCGGCGGCCCTTATTGCTCGTGAGTTTACTTCGTAGGCGCGCTGTGAGGTTATAAGGTTGACAAGCTCGGTTATCATTTGGACATTGGATTTTTCCAAGAAGCCGGACTGGATGGAACCGAAGCCACTTTCGCCAGGTGTGCCTGTCAGAGGCGTACCGCTTGCTTCGGTCTGTGCAAATAGGTTGTCTCCTTCACTCGAAAGGCCTGAAGGATTGGGGAAGCGAACCAATTGAATATTTCCTACTACTGACTGGGTTCCCGCGGCAGTAGTGATATTAACACCACCATCTTTTTCAATGTCAATTGAAACTGCGTCTGACGAAACGCTGATGGATGGTTCTATGGTATAACCACTAAGAGTCACTAATTGACTATTAGCGTTTAGCTGGAGTGAGCCATCGCGGGTATATTTTGTGCTGCCATCCGGCATACTAACCTGGAGAAAGCCATCTCCTCTGATGGCAATATCGAGATTTCTACCTGTGGTCTCGAACTCGCCGGGACTAAAGACCTTTACATTTGATGCAGCCCGAACGCCACTTCCAACTTCCAATCCAACCGGAGATTTTATGCCTGAAGCAACTTCGTTGCCGGCCTCTCGTATCTTGGTATAAACCAGGTCCTGAAAAGCGAGCTGGCTTCTCTTGAAACCTGTTGTGTTGATGTTGGCTATATTGTTGGATGTTACGTTTACCATTCTCTGCTGTGCTTCCATAGCCGTTGCTGAGGTTGAAAATGCTCTAAACATAACTTTGGTCTCCTGTATTTTTCAGGTCGAAAATTCAAATTCAATTATCAAAACATCAACCCATTGCTACGCCGATTATACTTTTGGACCTTTCCTTCCAGGCTTCAACGAACTTCATATTCGCTTCGTAAAGCCGGGATACCATAATCATATCC
>CAZUTR010000246.1:0-4272 GCA_964623545.1 uncultured Pirellulales bacterium
AGATGCTGACGGCTCTATGGGGCAGTATTTGTGGGATGTAAGCAATGTCCCTGACGGCAGCTATTACATTTACGCTGAAATGGTGACCAGTGATAATGAAACATTAACAAGCTATGCCACTGGCACAGTTACTATTAAAGACGCAGATATTGATAACAATGGTATAGTCAATCTGGTTGATTTTGCTGCACTTGCTGCAAGCTGGCTGACACAGGCAGGCGACTTAAGTTATAACGTTGAGTCCGACCTTGATAATTCAGGTGAAGTTGATATTGATGATTTACTTCTGCTGGCCGATAACTGGCTGTCTGGCACAACTGCACCTCCATTGAGCGCTCCTATGGGCGCACCCCAAATACTTGCTCCTGAAATGAATACCCCAGAAATAAGTCTCGAAATATCTGACAATAGCTTGCTATATGAGCAATATCAGGCTGAACACTTAGCTGATACAATTGCTGGTATATATGAAATAATAGAATGGCTTGATGATCAGTGGGAGCAAGATGAGCTTGGCTCAATGACTGAAGTTGAGTACAAAGACTTTAGAGATGACTTGGTTAAAATGCTATTAGAACTGGAAAAAGAAGGTGTGCGAATGGGCTTTTAAAGTGTATAATTACTGGACAATAAACAGGGTAGATCAAAAGTGCTGACAGAGGGTTTTGTAGCTGTGCGGGTCTAAAAATCTGGCCTTTCGTATGAATTTGCAGAAAAACTGCTTCGGAAAAAGAAAACTTTGACAGTTTAGGTCGATTGTTATAAAATCATTGGTATCGTGTGGGGAGAAATGTGTTTTTTAGCTGTGTAAATGAGAAATGTTAGTTCATATAGTTTCTTTGTTCATTGGATAGGCAATCATGAAGAAACCATCGATTATACAAATAATTTTTGCTAAAAAGTGGCTATGGGGTCTTGCGTTCTGGGGCTTTCCTGTCATCATAGGTGTTGTCATTCTTATGCCATTTTTTAGTAAATTTGATGAATTTTTGGATTTCGTCATAGCGTTTATTTCAGTAGCAGCGATTGCTGTTTTCAGCAACATAATCCTATCCTTTGGGCTGTTTGAGAAAATAGCAAAGATAAATGGTGCTCCTTTTTGCGAGGGAGACATGGTCTATATCATAGCCGGTAAGCACAAAGGGAAAACCGTAAGTGTCTACGAAATATGGAAAGACCGTAAGCAGGTTCGCGTAGACCTTGGTGAACAAGCCAAGAAGGATGTAAAAGACGTCTATTCATATATCGAAGTCTGCCGAGCCTATCCTACTTAAAAACTCATCTGACAACAAAATCTACCGATTGCACACAAGTGACAAAGGGCTGGCCAATTAAAAACAGGCCAATACTTTTATGGTAGCAATACCATCTGGATAGAAAACCGTTAAGCCATATGATCTCCTCTCCAGAAATTGAACTATTGTGAGATATTCATCTTGCATACGGCAGAAATAGCTTATATAATCACGTGCGTTAACTTCAGAGAAATAAACATGTTATGCTACGATTGACAATATATCGATATTAACAGGCTGGACTGACAAAGCAGTTCGATAATCGTCCACCCAGCCACCAAACAGTTATTAACTTTCCTCTAAAATCAATATCCTTATTACCTGTTCCTGTATACGTTCCGTTAGCAACAATGACAATATCTCCATTGTTACAGGCATCAATTGCTGCTTGTATAGTAGAATACTGGCTGGGCACATAACGGGTAGTGGCATATGTAGCTGGGCATATAGCCAGCCCAGAAATGAAAAACAAACTTAAAAAGAATCTTCTCACCTAACACTCCATAATTTATTGTTCAAAAACGCCCATAGAAGCACTTAAAAGCATATGTTAAACAAAAACAAAATATACCATTTTTATATCCATAACACAACCATAAATCCGGCTTTTAAGCATTTCATTTTTTGAGAAGCATTATAGCCAGTCACCAACCGGCAATTGCTCTACCGCATGGCGCAGTACAGGGTCAACATTCGTGTACACTTTATTCGTCAGATTTGGGGAAGAATGCTCTAAAAGCCGTTGTGTTACAGCAGTCGAAACTCCATTCTGAGCTAGTAATGAGCAAAATGTCCGACGCAAATCATGAAACTTCAAATCTGTCATACCAGCTATCTTGCAAATTTTCCGCCATTGTCGATAGTTGAATTTGATACGAAACAATTTCTCCTGTCCGACGTCAAGGTTACCAACATATCTTAAAAGCTCGGACATTACTTCAGCCGAGATTGGACGTGAAGACATACACTTTCTGGTTTTTTTACTTGTGGTGGCGATAGAGTTATTCTCGAAATCAATATCACTAATTTTCAAAGACTCTATATCACCGCGCCTGAGTCCAGTTCCCAAAGCCAATAAAATTCTTAGTCGCATTGGGCGGTATGATTCAGCGGACTTTAACAATTTTTTTACTTGAGTATTATTTAATGATTTTACTGGCCTTTCCTCTAACTTTAGTTCTTTTATTTCTAATTTACCATTCAGATATCTGTTTTTTCTGCACCAGTATACAAATGTTTTAAGATTCCTGAGATCCTTGTTTAGGGTGGCACGTTTTACCTCAGGCCCTCTTTTAAGGATAAAATCATCGATGATATTCTGTGTAATCTGTTTTGAACTACACTTTCCCTCAAGTCGTTCAAAATTCCGAAGCGAAAGTAAATGTTCATAAAGTGTCCCTTGAGTGACGCCTTGAGTCTTTTTGGCTTGACTATATTCTGAAATCATCTGTTCCCAACCGACTGATATAAGACCAGTAAAAACGTCAGAGTTCAATTGAGAATACTTAATCTGCTTGAAATGATCTGCCAGTTCTTTACTTGGTAGAGCTTTGGACTTTCGCTTACCGCTTTCATACCAGCCGACCCACCAGCCTTTGATATTATTTCTCTTGTATACCCAGACCTTCTTCATATAATCATTTTATCGTAAAGATAAGGGGTCGAATCAAGGCAGAAAAAGAGGGGAGAATTGGTCAAAGTAGTATCATTATGGTGTCAAAAGATAAGACTTCAAAAACGGTTATGATTTAACCCTATATTTATCAAGTGCTTATATAACGCAAAAGTCAATAGGCCAAAGTATTTAATATACTTTGGTCGCCGGTTTTAGGAAATGTTGCCCAATTCATCAAACTGTTTGTTTATCTCATCTTCAAAGATATCCCATAATGATGCGCTCCTGATATTTGTATCAGCGTAACTGCACAGGCGACTAATCAGTTGTTTCAGTGTTATTTTGCTATTCCTGTAGTCATCAAAGACTCCTTCAACAAAGTTTTTTATCATGCCCATCTTCATCACCTGTTTCAATCTTTCAAAGTAAAATCAAGACCATAGCCAAGTATCTTCTGGCAGATAAGCATGCCGTCTTTCCACTGGTCGACAGTGCCATCGCTCGAAACAATTATCTCTTCCTTAAGATGGTGCTTGGCGATTATCAGACAGATTATCACGGCCAAATCGTAGGGTTTGTACGCAGTCTTGCAGAATTCAAAATAAAGGCCGACCTCTTCCTTATCATTATAGATTGGTTTGCCATACTGGTCATAATGGCTGATTTCGCCAATAGGTTTTTGCCAATCGCCTTTTTCTATCTCAAGCGGCAGGCTGAATGTCTCATGCGAGCAATCCCCGCCGCAGGAGCGTTGCCTCAATTTAAGACCTGCAAACCAGGTCCCGGAGACATCACTGTCGTTGACTGCTAAGCCTTCTTCCTGCCCACATAAAACAGTTATCAGAGTTTTGACAGGAATCTCTTCATACCTTTCTGTCATAAACGCAATCCCAGAGGCATCGTTTTCAGGCCAGGTAATTCCCAAATTTCTGTCAGTATGGCCGCAATCTCTAACTCCATTGAACCAAATCCTTTTGTTATTTATTACGGCTTTTCCTTCGCCGCATCCGTCGGCCAATGGCACAAACGCAGACAAATGTTTCATAACTTTCTTGAAGTCCTTTACGACTTTTTCAAACTGTTCTTTGTCGAATTTTTCGACTCTTTTCCAATAATGTGTGTATCCCACATTGCATCACCTTTTTGTTTTATTTAGCCTAAAGCGGCTCTCCGACAGTCAGAGCAGCTTTAGATGAATTTACTATAACAGCCCCAGCTTTTTAGCAATCTCCGGTTTTTCTTCCGGCAGGAGAAAGTCTTTTACTTTGCCTGAAATCAGCATTTCATTGAGTTTCGGCACTGCTTTGTTGTAGTCCCGGAACCTGACCTTTTCGAGCATCCAAGATCACATCAGGTTCTTTA
>CAZUTR010000247.1:0-4265 GCA_964623545.1 uncultured Pirellulales bacterium
CTTTGCCGGCCTTAGCGGCGGCGACGGCAATCAGGCCATGCCAGTGGTCAGGCGTGCAAATTGTAACCGCGTCGATGTCATCTCTTGCGAGCAATTGGCGGAAATCACGATATGCATCGCATTTGTTATGAGAGCCATTTGATGTTTGGTCCTCATAGTAGCTTTGAACGATTCTTTGAGCTGGATTGAGGCCCGAAGAGGAGAAAATATTGCCGGTTTGCTGTTCGACATCGCAGACCGCAACAACCTGAACTACAGGCATTCTCAAAAAAGCCCTCATGTTGAAAGTTCCCTGTCCACCGACGCCGATACATCCCATTACTATGCGATTACTGGGCGCTACTGTTCCTGCTTTTCCAAGTGATGAAGAGGGAACGATATATGGAAAGGCTATAGAGCCAACAGTAAGACCGGTAGCCTTTTTGAGAAACTGCCTTCTATTGATATTTCTGCTCATTAAAATTTTTTAATATTTCTTTTCCAGTAAAGCCTGGTTTGTATCACTATTTGTCAAATTGAGCATCGAACGCAACTGCCGAGGGTTTGAAATCAACGCTTTTGATGAATTCGCAGGCTTCGGCTGCTCCGTGTTCACGGTCCATTCTGCTGTCTTCCCACTCGATGGACAACGGACCCTGATAGCCGATGTCGTTCAGTGCGACGATTATTTCCTCGAAGTCGATGTCACCGTGTCCAATTGAGCGGAAGTCCCAGTATCGTCGCGGGTCGGCAAATTCGGTATGTCCGCCAAAGACGCCGACCGTGCCGTCGCCATGACCCCACCAGGCATCCTTCATGTGCGCGTGGAAGATGCGGTCGGGAAAGGTGCGGATGAACTTGACATAATTCACGCCCTGATAACCGAGATGGCTGGGGTCGTAGTTGAAGCCGAAGGATGGGTGGTTTCTTACGGCTTTGAGGGCGCGCTGGGCCGAGGCGATATCAAAAGCAATTTCGGTCGGGTGGACTTCGAGTGCGAACTTGATGCCGAGGTCCTTGAAGGCGTTGAGAATGGGTCTGAAGCGTTTCGCGAAATCTTTGTAGCCCGCTTCAATCGCACCCGGTGCATTCGGTGGGAACGAGTAAATGAGATGCCAGATTGAGCTGCCGGTGAAGCCGTTGACTACTTTTACGCCGAGCTTTTTGGCGGCCTTGGCTGTGTCGATGAGTTTCTGGGCGGCTCTTTTTCTAACGCCCTCCGGGTCACCGTCGCCCCAGACATCCGGCGGCAGGATTGCTTTGTGGCGTTCGTCGATGTTGTCGCAAATCGCCTGGCCGACGAGGTGGGTCGAGATGGCGAAGACCTTCAGGCCGTATTTTTTCAGCATATCCTTTTTGGCTTTGCAGTAACTTTTGTCATTGAGGGCTTTATCAACCTCGAAATGGTCGCCCCAGCATGCGAGCTCCAGGCCGTCGTAACCCCAGGACGCGGCTTTCTTTGCCAATGTTTCCAGCTTCAAATCCGCCCACTGGCCGGTAAATAATGTAACAGGTCTTGCCATTTTTATTTCTCCTTAAAATTTTAATTCGCAATACGTCTTAATTGTATAAATCTACACTTTTTCAAAATGGAATTCAATATAAAAAAACGCAGAAGACAGAAAACAGGAGACGGAATACAGAAGATGAAGGGCGGACGATGGAAGACAGAGGACGGATAGTAAAGTTTTGAGTTTTGAGTGTTTAGTTTTTAGTTGGGAAACATATAAGCATTGAATGACCCCCAAGGCAGGCTTGGGGGCTAAATATTATACGGAAGCGACGCTTTGCATCGCGTTTTTTTATTTGAAAAGCGGAGAATATAAAAGGGCCCCGTTGAGGAGCCCTTTGTTTAGTGTCAATCAGCTTTTTTTTATCTTTTTGTTTATCTTGGGATAACGTTGACTGCACACGGGCCTTTTTTACCCTGGCCCATCTCGAAATCGACCTTCTGGCCTTCGTCAAGATTCGCATAACCTTCTGTTTTGATTTCGGAGTGATGAACGAACATATCCTCACCACCGCCGTCAGGGACGATAAACCCGAAACCCTTACTGCTATTGAACCACTTTACTATACCTGTACTCACTACAATACTCCTGGGCCTTTTATATAGGCCGTCAATCTAAAATATCTCTCACACATTTGATTTGGAGGATATCCCTGAGAGATGAAAGAATATGCTCGACAAAAATATACTATACCATATATCCTCCCGATTAGCAACAAAAATAAATAAAATATATCCAAAATTTCTAAAAAACCCTGTTTTGAGCCACAGAGCACAGAGGACACAGAGATATTTAGCCACGAAAAGGCACAAAATTAACCGCGGATTACGCAGATTACACGGAGAGCGTGGAGGGTTTTAGTCAGCCTGGTGTACTCGGCACTCATTGTCCTCAAAACAAGATTTTGCGGCAACTGCGTGCCCTCGTCCACAAGTCCAACTGCGTTCTTCTTATTTATAGGCTGACTGAAACAATACTACGAGAACACTGAGGATGGAAGACAGAGGACTGACGACGGAAGACGGAGAAGAAAATCAAAGATCAAAAATCAAAATGTTCGAAACAAGATTGCCGCGTCGTCCGCCTTTGGCGGACTCCTCACAATGACAAACCCACCTGCCGCGAACGGTGATTACCAGAGGTTTGCTACGGCGGGGACGTCGGCGCGGTTTTCCAGCCGGACGGCATCGGTGGGACAAAGTGAACGGCAGATGCCGCAGCCAAAGCAGCGGGTCTGGTCGATGACGATTTTGTTGTTGGCAGCACTGTACGATATGGCGCCGAACTGGCAGAGGCGCATGCACTGCCGACAGCCGGTGCACAGGTCAGGGTCAACGGCAGCGACGTACTCGGCACGAAACATTACGGGTATATTGTGCGTTACGGTGCAGCGCATTGCGAGGCAATCAGCGCGGTCGCAGTTGCATATTCCGGCGATGAACGGCGTGCCGAAAGTCCAAACCGTGTGGCAGAGGCCCTGCTTTTCATGGTCACGGAAATCGGCGATGGCCTGGGCTTTTGTTAGTGTTTCCATGGCGAGGTTGTCTGGCCCTCCGAGAAAGCTATTGTCGAGGCCCCGGATGATTTCGCCGAGTGCGCCGCCATCGGGGGCGAGAGAGATGCCGTAACAGTAGCGTCTCTCTTTGCCGAGGACGACATGGCGGCAAAAGCAGGCGACGCGGACAATCGAGTTTACAAAATCGAAAATGCGCTCGACGTCCTCGATTGGTATTACCTGGCCAAAATGGAGTTTCTTCATTCTGCCGGTGATAAGTCGTCCGACCAGGGCCCTGATGACGGCCGGGGCTTTGGCGAGGGAGTTTAATTTTTGAACATTTTGTTTGGCTTCTTCGGTTTTTGTGAAGAAGTCTTCGATAAACCTGCGTCTGCGAATGTCACTGAGCATGTCGTCGGAGTAATTGGCTGCCTGCAGGTACCACTTTTTTCCTTCGCCATGCTTTAAGCAGAATTCGCACATTCGGCCGGTCTCCGGAATATCAGTATTTCACCACAGCAGGTATCAAAAAAGCATCCGCATTGTCAAACCTTTATTTCTTTATTGGTGTCCACTTTTGTTTGCTCTTAGAGCTTGCGACAACAGTTTCTATAAAGAGCATGCCGCGGACGCCATCGTCGACATCAGGAAAGTCCAGTGCGAGCTTGCCGGGTTTTTGACGGGCGATTTTGCATTTTACGGTTTCAGCAAAGTTAGTGTAGTTGTTCGCGAAGGCCTCGAAGAACGCTTCGGGATGGCCGAACGGCAGGCGAGTGTTGCGGCCTGCGGCGGCACTGTATGCGCCGACATAGTCGTTTCCGCGTTTCCATACCTGTTCGGGTGCGCCCATCGGCCTGACGTACAGATAGTTCGGATGCTCCTGATGCCATTCGAGAGACTTTTTCTCGCCGTGAATCCAAATGGCAAGGTTGTTCTCTTCGCCGATAGAAACCTGGCTGGCGTGGAGGATTCCTTTTGCGCCGTTGTTGAATTTGAGTAAGCAGTTGCAATCATCGTCGAGGCGACGGCCTTTAACGAAAGAAGTTAACTCTGCGCAGATGTGAGTGATTTTAAGGCCGGTGATGTATTCAGCAAGATTAGCAGCGTGCGTGCCAATGTCGCCGACGCAACCACCGGCTCCGCTTTGCTTCGGGTCGGTCCGCCAGCCGGCCTGCATCGAGCCGGTCCTTTCCAGAGCGGTGGCGAGCCAGCCCTGCGGGTACTGGACTATGACCTTGCGGATTTTGCCCAGCTCATTCTTCGCGACCATGTCACGGGCC
>CAZUTR010000248.1:0-4264 GCA_964623545.1 uncultured Pirellulales bacterium
AGATTGAGTCTTATCATCTCGTCCAGCAATCTAATCGGCCCGATGGTGTTTGATGTGTACTGTTCTTTGACGATATTTCCTGTTCGTGCATCAACACGGAAAGGCCAGGGTGAGTGACTTTCGTCGCCGCTTTTTACGTGTTTGGCCAGTGCATCCGCGCAGTTTTGGGCGGCCTTGAGGTATTTGTCTTCAAGGGTAAACTCGTAGAACCGTAGATACGCCAGCCCCAGCTCGCCGACCTTGTCCGGCTCAATAAAGCCCACGCCGTCTCCTCTTCCGAGAAAATTGGGGTCGTTGGTATATCGTGTATCGGTTGCGCCGCGATACCGTGGATTACCGCCGTCCGAACTGGCATAAGGCACACAAGACCATGCGTTTGTCTCTTGCGTACTGCCTTTGGCGATAAAATGGTCAAGCATATCCCGAATAAGTTCAATGACCTCGGCATCGCCGCTATACGCATAATAGAGAAGCGCCCCATCGGTAAGCATCGCGAAGAGACTGCCCGGATTGTGAGTCCAGTTTCGACCTTCGAACAGCTTTTTGCCCCTGTCCCTGGGACCGTAGAAAACCGGGTACACAAAATAAGTCTTGTAGCCGTTCCGCTGAATAGGGATATTCTTGAATGCCCCCCATGCCCTGCAGACCACTTCGTGATAAGGTGAATCCGCGTTAGACCAGGCAAGCAGCTTGTTATCACTGTCCAGCCGAACCTTATGCCAGAAAAGCTTCTCCGCAGCAAAAGCCGGACTGGTTAATACAATTGTCAAAAATATTGGTGTCTTCCAATTTATCATTTCATTTACCTCATTAGTATCTACCGGCAGACTCGCACCTGGTTGCTACCGCAGGCTAAGGATTCCTAAAAGTACATTGATGTTATCACCATTATGACAAATATATTTATGGAGAACAATTCCATATCTGAAATTATGTCCCGGCGGTCTGCGGTATGCTCTGCCTCTGTTCCTGTTATGGCTTCAAATCAGTTGGTTGGTCGTTCTATTTGGCGCTGAGCTTTCTTTCGCACATCAAAATGTCGAGACTTATGAATTTGAGCAGGATTCTTTATCCGTCAGCTTTTCCTTTAAAAAGCTTCTTTCATTGCTGATTACTCATCTTATGGTGAAGAACTTCTGCAAAGCAGAGCAGCCCTGGGACGCAGATAAAATATCACACACTCTCGAAATTCCAATTCGTTTGGTACGATTGATACTATTTGAACTGGTTGAAGCAGGTATCCTCTCCGAGGTCAAAAATAAAAGCAAAAAAGATGTCGCATATCAACCCGCCGTTGATGTCGAAAAATTAACCATTGAATACGTAATTGAATCTCTTGAGCAGCGGGGCAATTCGGACATACCGGTAAGAAAAACCGTCGAGTTCGACAAACTTTCGCAATGTGTAAATAAGTTTAGCACCGTTATTGAAAAATCGCCCGAAAATTTACTTTTAAAAAACTTATAACCTGCAAATTGTTACTGCAAAATCAATTTTTCAATAAAACAAAGCCCGCTAAAAATCCCAACCTATACCCCACATGTATTTCACATCGGTTTTGTGTGTATCTTCAGCCGGTGTCGAATCATAGCCGAAGATAACCTTGAAATTCGTAAACATCTTTTCTGTAAGGTTGGCCCGAAGTTCAGCCGTCGATGTAAGAAAATAATCAGAGACCTGCTCTATACTCGGATAGTAGGTAAGGTCGTGTATAAACTTAACAGTTTTGGTTAACCGCTTATCGAAATTATACCCCAGCTGCGCCGATAGTTCACTGCTGCTGTCGGTTTGATTTTCATATTTTTCGTAGCGCGAGGCAAGACCGGCTTCTGTCGAAAAATTCATATTCTCAGATTCAATCCACTGGTAACCGCCGCCGCTGCCGATTATCACTCTGCGGTCAAGCTCGGCGATACTGTCCTTTTCGTAACGACCATCCAGATAGCCGTAAAACTTCTTCGTGAAAAAGTAGTCATATTTCGCCTTTGTTCGCCACCAGTCCTCGGTCGTTTTCTTTTCTCCCGTATCCGGGTCTTTCTGTCTGCCTCTTGCATAATCCCCGCTGAGTTGCGTGCGGTCTTTTTCAGCTCGTTTCCCAAGTTTGACACTTGCGTTTATAGCTTCCGTCTCCGTGTTACCTCGAGTAGCAATATAACCGGCCGAAACACTGCCTGTCCATTTTGGTACGGGAGGATTTATCGAAGAGACATCGTTAACGTCGAATTCCTGAGCTTCCAATATCTCATCGCCTTCGATAGCGAACCGGTTCGACGCAGAACTTACTACTTTCTGGTTAAGCACCGTACCGTCTTTCATATGAACTTTGATTGGACCATCGCTGCTGAATGTTTCTATATTCGTTATATCTACGGTTACCTTGCCTGCCAGCTCCGATTGAAAAACCAGTTTCCCACCCACGAGCTGTTCGATTTTACCTGTAAGCCGGTCTCCATTCTTAAAAATAACTTCATCTGCGCATATTGACGAAGCACACGCTAACAGACACAGCAATACAATAAGGACTCGACAACGCATGGTTATCTCCTTTCAATTATTCTTTAAGTTTCTGTTGGACTCAGGCAACTCCACTTTTCATATGAACATCCCATTGTGGGTAGGGAATTGTTATGCCGTTCTTGTCCAGATTAAGTTTGATTTTTTCGGTCATATCAAAATAAACACCCCAGTAATCAGCCGCCTTGACCCACGGACGAACAACAAAATTAACACTGCTGTCGCCAAGCTCGGAAACTGCGACGGTGGCTGCCGGGGCGCTGAGGACTCTTTCGTCGCCGGCAAGAGTATCTTCGATTACACCTTTGGCTTTTCTAAGGTCGTCCTCGTAAGAAACTCCAACCACCAAATCAACTCGCCTCGTTTCGTTGGCGGTGTAGTTCATAATATTACCGCCTGTTATTTGACCGTTGGGTACTATAACGCGAACATTATCAGGCGTGTTGATAATCGTATTAAAAATCTGTATCTCTTTAACAGTCCCCTTGACTCCCGCCGCCTCGATAAAATCACCGACCTTAAACGGTCGAAACATAATCATCAAAAATCCCGAAGCGAAATTAGCAAGCGAGCCCTGCAGAGCTAAACCTACAGCTAATCCTGCCGCTCCGACAATTACTGCAAACTGAGTTGTCTCAATCCCCAGGCTCGACAATGCTGCGATAATCACGAATATTAGCAGAACTACGTGACATAAATTCTTGGTAAATTTCGCAAGTGTCTTATCGACGTGTGATTTGACCAGCCCTTTTTCTATCCACTGTGAAATGATTTTAGCCAGCCACTTTCCGATGATAAATATTGCGATGGCTCCCAGCACCTTCAAACCATATTGAGCTAAATATTCAGATATCTTCGTTAAAACTTCATCCATCTTAATTCTCCTTTCAAAATTAACTTGAGTTGGACTTTATTTCTTGATTTTTACAACCTCTCATACTCCTTGCGATAATGTACTTGTTTTATCCTCTTTCTTGATGTCAATAGATTTACTTCCGCCGCCTGGATATACTAATTACTACCCTTCACAATTCAAGTAATAATTTAAGCGAGACCTAAAATATCCTTGTCAAACTGGAGTATTTAAACGCAACTTTACCTAAATCGACTTTTGTCCTATCTTAACGTCCGTTGCTTGCAAATCGTTTATAAATTAATATAAAAGACTGCTGATATTATGTTCACTGGCTCGAGTCTTGCTGTGCACGTTTTGTTGCCTTTTCAATTGACTTTGGTTAATGTGCAATTTAATATTCCGTTTTAATACAAGTTAACTCATTTTGTTCAATATAAAATTTTGAAAGGAGCGGATATGAAACTCGGTAGAAAACTCAGAATGGGTATGGTCGGCGGCGGCCCGGGCGCATTCATCGGCGACGTTCACCGAAAGGCATCCCGCCTCGATGGCGAAATCGAGCTTGTAGCCGGTGCGTTTGATATAGACCCCAAAAAGTCCCGGAAAATGGGCAAAGAGCTTGCCCTTGACAAGAAGAGAATTTACGGAACCTACAAAGAGATGATAAAAGGCGAGCTCAAGCTCCCTGCAAACCAGAGAATTGACTTCGTGGCAGTTACAACACCCAACAACTGGCATTATCCAATAGCCAGAGACTTCTTAAACGCGGGCTTCCACGTAATGTGCGAAAAACCTATGACCATAACTTCCAAAGAGGCCAAGGCCCTGCGAGCCCTCGTTAAAAAATCGAAGAAAGTCTTTGGCCTGATGCACAACTACACCGGCTACCCGATG
>CAZUTR010000249.1:0-4252 GCA_964623545.1 uncultured Pirellulales bacterium
CAGCCGCCCGTTTAGTTGACATAATCCCTTGAGCACAAACGAACGCAAATGTAACTGCGCATGCGGAACAATCAAGTCGGGCAGGCTGATTACCTTGTCCCCGAATAACAGAAGGTCCAAATCAATAGTTCTTGACGACCATTTTATCTTGGTCTGTCTGCCAAGCAGGGTCTCAATCTCAATCATTTTCTTGTGCAGATCCTCTGCGCTCAGGGACGTTTTTATTTCGGTCACTGCATTCATATATGTTGGCTGTTTCTTCCCGGCCAGTGGCGTGCTTTCGATAATGTCACTTGTGCTGTGAACCTTAATACCGCTGGTTTCAGCCAGCTTCTCAAGTGCAGCTTCGATGTTGGCACTTCTGTCGCCGAGGTTGCTTCCGAGACCTATATATGCCGTATGCTCAATCATCAGGTTATTGCTTTTATCCTTTCAAGCGCTTCGTTGACATTTTCCGGCAGACCGAACGCCGTCAACCGAATATACCCCTCACCCGCTGCGCCGAAGCCGGCGCCCGGCGTGCCAACAATATTCGCCTTGCTAAGCAGTAAATCGAAATACTCCCACGAACCCATACCTTTCGGCGTCCTCAACCAGATGTATGGTGCATTGACCCCGCCATAAACACCGCAGCCGAGTTTACTGAGAGTTTCTCGGATGAGTTTCGCATTGCCCATATAGATATCGATTATCCTGCGAACCTGTTTTTTACCTTCTTTGGTATAAACAGCCGCCGCCCCCGCCTGCGTGATATACGAGACACCGTTGGACTTCGTGCACTGTCTTCTGCGCCATAACGGGTTTACATCAACAGCTTTTCCATCGTTCGTATATGCCTTCAATCGTTTCGGCACTACGGTAAAAGCACATCTGATACCTGTAAAGCCGGCCGTCTTGGAGAAACTGCGAAATTCAATCGCAACCTCTTTCGCACCTTCAATTTCATATATCGAATGCGGAATCTGAATCTCGGATATAAAGGCCTCGTATGCCGCATCGAAAAGTATGACCGCCTTATTTTTGCGCGCATAATCGACCCATTCTTTGAGCTGTTCTTTCGGTGCGACCGCGCCGGTCGGATTGTTCGGAAAGCAAAGATAAATCAAATCCACTTCTTCGCTCGGCAAATCAGGCACAAAACCGTTCTTCGAAGTACAGGGCATATAAACAATACCCTCATATCGCCCTTCGCTGCCGCCGCCCGTCCTACCCGCAATGACGTTCGTATCCACATACACCGGATACACCGGGTCTGCCACAGCAATGATATTATCGAGCCCGAATACTTCCTGAATATTCGCGCTATCGCATTTTCCACCATCGCTGATAAATATCTCGTCAATGTCTATTTCGACGCCCCTGCTTGCAAAATCATTTTCTTTGATTGCCTGTCTCAAAAATTCATAACCAACGCCGCTGTCTTCATAACCTTTGATGGTCTCTTTTCTGCTCATCTCATCCACGGCTTTGTGCATAGCTTCTATCACAGCCGGCGCCAACGGCTGAGTAACATCACCTATCCCCATACTGATTATCTTCGCATCCGGATTGGCTTTTCTAAACTCACGTATCCTTCTTCCGATTTCCGGAAACAGATACCCTGCTTGTAATTTCAGAAAATTCTCATTAATTCTCGCCATACCAAAACCTCAAATAATGCTTAGTATCGAGCGATTTTAGTGCCGGCCTGGCTTTGCGTCAAGAACTTTAGACTTTGCTTCCACAATCACGGCGAAATGTCTAGCCCCCAGGCCTGCCCTGGGAGTTCATCAAATATCCGCCGTGAGAAGCATGGCCTCAACTTATGGGCAGGCTGAGGTGAATTGTAAAGATTTGTTCCGGTTCAATTTCAACTCTGAGATTTCCGCTTAATGCTTTAGTAAGCCTCTGTACAACAGTAAGTCCAATACCGCAATGTTTACCGGTATCCTTTCGCGATTTGTCCCTTCTCCAGAATGAATCAAATATATTATCTGCTTCCTGTCGGCTTAGCTCGCAACCGGTATTGGATATTGAAAGTGTTATAAAGTCTGTAGATTTTTCAGCTTTAATCCATATTTGCCCGGTCTCATTAGAATGTTCAACTGCGTTATCAAGGATATTGAAAAGAATCATGGAAAGAAGGTCTTTGTCGGAAAAACACATAACATCTTCTTTGATATGATTCTCAAAAGTAAGTCTTCGGTCATACGCCCTGTCTGCGAGGTTTAGCCAGCAGTCATCAAGTAAATTGTTAAGAGAAATATACTCACATTTTAATGACATTTGTTTTGATTCAAGCCTTGCCAAAGACAACAGGGCATCAACCATCCGGTGCATACTCCTCGTGATTTGCAAACAAGTATGTAAATTAGCTTGATACTCCTCAGGTTCACGGACGCGGGAAAGACACACTTCAATTGTCGACCGTATTCCTGCAAGAGGTGTGCGAAGTTCGTGAGCAACATCAGAATTGAAACGCCTTTCGCGGTCAAAGGAAATTTTTAGTCGCTGAAGAAGACCATTAAGACATTCAATCACAGGTAATAATTCTTTGGGATATTTGTCGGATACATGGCTTTTCCGGAGATTGTCTGCATCAACTGAGGAGATTTCATTTGCAAGAATATGGATTGGTCTCAAACCTGTTCGCGTAACAAATAAAGCGATAATTATTGATAAAAGAACCACCATTCCCGATGAAATCAGAAGTAGCAATTTAAGAAAGTCTAAATGATTGTATATGCCGCTTGCATCTCGCGCAACGACAATAGAAAAGATTGCCTTATCCGGTTCTGCACTTCCTCTTGGAATGAATAGAAATCCTACTGCTCGACCGGCTTTGCCGTCAGGGAGAATGCATTCTCGATATTGTGCAGTGTCTGATATTTCCTCAAATACATTTAGCTCCTTATCCACCAAAGAAGGAGAACGTATTATTGTAGCTCCGTCACTATCCCGGAACTGATAGTATGCTCCGCCGTAAGGATTATTGAATTGCGGAGTCAAACGAACATCAAATTCGAAATCTATCTCATGCTTGAAAGCACCGGTGATAGCATTATCCTGATGACCCTGCTGCCCGTCTTCATCTTCATCAAAACTATCGTCATCGATAACGGCGGAAAGCATCTTGGCCGTATTGAGTAGCGATTTATCAAAATGCTGAATAAGCGTATGACGTGTTGCAGTGTAAATTACTAAACAAAGGGCGCATAACAGAAGTGTGATACTGACTACCACACCGAAAAGAAGACGAGAACGCAGAGAAAAAGTCATGACTGTACTCCCAGCATATATCCTCGTCCCCGGATTGTGTGAATTAAAGCCGGTCTGCCTTTTCTTTCGAGCTTCTTTCGAAGATAGCCGATATATACATCGACAACATTACTCGACGCTGATGAATTGAATTCATAAACATGTTCCCAGATGTTTGTTCTCGTCACAATTTCTCCGGCTCGCATTGCTAAGTATTCAAGCAGAGCATATTCACGGGGGGTAAGGGAAATCCGTCGGTCGTTTCTATAAACCTGCTGCTTATTTAAATCGATGTGCAGGTCTTCTATAGATAGTTGCGCACATTTAGTTTTGTAATTTCGACGTACTAAAGCTCGAACACGGGCCAGAAGTTCTTTGAAGGCAAAAGGTTTTACCAGATAATCATCCGCTCCTGTCTCAAGTCCTTTGACTTTATCCTCCAGGGTATCCTTGGCCGTTAAAATCAAAATATGAGTTGTGTTTCCGATTTCCCGCAATTGTTTTAATATACTTAATCCATCCAGGCTTGGCAGCATTATATCCAGAATGATTACATCATACTCATTAGATTTTGCATACCATAATCCTTCCTTACCGTCACCTGTAAAATCAACAGCAAAATCCGCTTCCCTGAAACCCTTGACGAGAGAATCACACAATGGCTTATAATCTTCGACAATCAATAATCGCATCTTTATGATTCACATAGTTTAACATAGAACAGCGTCACATTAAGATTGGAAATCTTTTTGTGACGCTTATTCTAATCTAAGAAAAAATTGTGGTCAATATTGTTACAAAAGCTCAGTCATCGTCATCATCCACATTTTTACTGAGGAGCTTGCCGTCTTCGGCAACCTTAATCTCGATTTTTTGTCCGTCTATGACGACATCGGCATCGTAGACGGTCTGTCCGTTTTCATTTTCGATTTCGATTTCTTCGATGACTCCGCCGTTGATTTCTTCGAGGATAGTTGCTTTGACGGGAGCCGGCACTTCGTTGATTGAGACCACT
>CAZUTR010000250.1:0-4232 GCA_964623545.1 uncultured Pirellulales bacterium
CTTTTTCCTGTCTTCTCGTCGGCATCGGACTATCAACCACCGGCATTGTACTCCACCAAACATCAGCGGATTTTCTATATTTAATTTTCAATTTACAGTGTCCTGGCTACTTTAACAACTTCATAGAATTCCAAAACATCGTCTACTTTAACGTCATCGAATCTGTCTATTTTTATACCACACTCCATCCCAGCCTTGACATCGCGTACATCATCCTTGAAATGCTTGAGCGAGTTTATATTTAGGTCGCCTCTGATTAGAATATTATCACGTATCAGGCGAACCTTCGCATTCTTCTTCACTGAACCATCACTGACAAAACAGCCGGCGATGGTCCCAAGTCTTGAAATTTTAAACGTATTTCTTACTACAGCTCTGCCAATGTTTTGTTCCTTCTCTTCCGGCTCAAGCAAGCCGACCATAGATTTTTGCAAATCTTCTGTTATGCGGTAGATTATACTATAAAGTCGAATATCTACACCTCTTGACTCAGCCAGCTTAGCCGCATGCTCATCGGCAACAACATTAAAACCTATGATGATGGCATTTGAGGCCTCTGCAAGAACAACATCACCCTCAGTAATCCCACCGGGTGCTGCGTGCAGGATTTTGACCTTTACTTCGTCGGTGCTCAGCTCGGACAAATATTTCGTCAGGACATCGACTGAGCCCTGCACATCGGCGCGGATGATAAGATTCAACTCTTTTATATTACCGGCCTCTATTTGACTAAATAAATTATCAAGTGTCACCTGGCTCCTCTCAGCCAGCGTACTTTCCCTGGAGTGCATCTTGTTCTGCTCTGCAGCATTCTTGGCCCTGTTAATGTCACCGAGACTATAAAATCTGTCGCCCGCCTGAGGAACCTCGCTGAGCCCCGTGATTTCAACCGGCATTGAGCTTGTCGCAACTTTAATACTTTTCCCATGTCCGTCTTTCATGGTCTTTATTCTGCCGAAAGCGCCGCCTGCAAGCACAACATCCGCCTTGTTTAAACGGCCTTCCCTAATCAACAGTGTTGCAACCGGTCCCTGCTTGGCCGACATCTTCGCCTCCACCACCCATCCCGTTGCAGGAATTGTATCATCTGCTTTGAGTTCCAATAACTCTGCTATGTAATCGAGATGTTCTAGCAAATCGTCAATACCCTCACCGGTAACGGCACTGGTTTTTACAATTTCCGTCTGGCCTCCCCACTCAGTCGATGTCAGTTCATGCTCAGCCAACTGCGAATAAATACGATTGTAATCGGTGCCGGGTAAGTCTATCTTATTCAATGCAATGATAATCGGAACTTCCGCCGCTTTAGCGTGGTGCATCGCTTCAACGGTCTGGGGCATCACACCATCATCAGCGGCAACAACCAGCACGACCACATCGGTCATATTTGCGCCTCTTGCCCGCATCGCAGTAAAAGCTTCGTGTCCGGGAGTATCGAGAAACGTCACCTTACTGTCACCGACACTAACCTGATATGCCCCTATGTGTTGTGTAATACCGCCCGCTTCACCGGCTATGACATTAGTTGAGCGTATCTTATCCAGAAGACTGGTCTTACCATGGTCAACATGGCCCAGTACCGCAGCTACTACGTGTCTTTTGGTTAGATTTTCTCTCGGACGCTGCTCAAATTCTTCTTGTATTTGCTCTTCGAGCGTCGGTTTACGTCCTACAATCAGCTCCGTTCCTAATTCGATAGCCACCAGTTCAGCAACATCCGTACTTATAACCTGATTGGCCGTTGCCATTACATTCTGCTGCATTAACTTGGAAATAACATCAGATATTTTCATCGCCATAGCTGCAGACAGGTCCTTCACCGTAATCGGTTCGTTAACAGTAACTTTTTGGGGTCTGACGGGCGCAGCAATCTCGGCATGCCTTCTGGTCGCTATTTTGCGGCTCGGCCTTAACCGCAGACCCTCAGCACCGGCGGCTTCAAGGCGGGCTTGTCTCTCTTCAATGTCTCTTTGTCGCCGTTGACCAGTGAATTTAGACCTTCTTGTTTCAATGACCTCTTCATCCCTACGACGCCCATGGGTTCTTTCCTTGGTCTGTTTTGGGGCTCGTTTTTTGCCTTTTTCCGGCACATCAGTTTCCAGCTTGTCTTCCGTATATATCAACGGCTCAGTAACAGGTGCATCATATCGTGGTTTCGGCCTCGGTCTCGGCGGTGGTCGCACCGGCTCCGGTTTTTCGACTCGCACAACCTGCGGCCCACTTAGTTTCGCCGGCTCGGGCTTTTCGAGCATCGGGCCGGCAGGTAAAATCGGCTCAGGTTTCTTCTTTGCGACTTTTTTCCTTGCGACTTTCTTCTTTGCGGGTTTCTTTTCTATCCTCCGCTCTACAATTTCGGGTTCTTCTACAGCCACGGCGGTTACTGCCGCCTCGGCGGATTCGTCTTCTTTGTCAGTAGTCTTCTTAGCTGGTTTTTTACGTTTGACCTTTTTAGCTTTTACCTTTTTTGCTATCTTTTTTGGCTTTGGTTTTTTGACCCGGACTTTTTTCAAATCCACTTTCTTGGTTGTCTCTATCGTAGTTGTATGCTCACCTTCACTGAACCACTCACGAATCGTCGCCGCCAGACCGGCTGAAATCGCCGCCATGTGGTTTTTAACATCCAGACCTTCATCTTGGCACTTTTCGACAATCGCAGTGCTCTTTACACCAAGCTCTTTAGCCAAAATGTAAATTCTCGTGGCAGCCATTTTCGTATCCGAATCTATCAATCCCGTCCCTGCGGCAGGGGTCGGGGTCAATCCTATTCTGGCTCGCCCTGCTCCTTTTGCATTATTCCTTCAGCCTGCTTTTGTTTTGCCTCGGCAGCAAGCTGCTTCGCCGCTTTAGCGGCCGCTGATACCATTTTTTCCGCAAGCTCAGAGTCGATTTTCAAATCCTTAACCAGTGGTTCGGCACCTACATCATCCAAATCCATAACGGATATAACTCCCAGCGCTATCAGCTTGTCAACGAGCGAATCATCAGCACCCTTGACCTTCTTAACACAAGCGGCCAGTTGTTCAATACCCTGATTGTATTCGTCCGGTGTTAGAATATCGATGTCCCAGCCGGTAAGTCTCGCTGCCAGCCGGACATTTTGGCCGTGCTTGCCTATGGCAAGACTAAGCTGGTCCTCATCCACAACCACCGTCGCTCTTCCAAGCTCGAAGCATAACGCGATTTCACTGACCTTTGCGGGCATCAGGGCATTTGTGATAAGCACCTGGGACGAATCGTTCCAGCGAACAATATCTATTTTCTCTCCGCCGAGCTCCTCGACTATATTTTTTATTCTGCTGCCCCGCACTCCAACGCAAGCACCAACCGGGTCGACCTTATCATCGAGCGAGACAACAGCGACCTTGGTTCGATAACCCGCTTCTCGTGCCATTGCGCGAATTTCAATGACGTTTTCAGCGATTTCCGGAACCTCTAACTCGAACAAACGGCGAATAAAGTCGGGATGGGTGCGCGAGAGAAAAATCTTGACCTGATTCGAGACCTCTCTTACATCAAGAATCAGACATCTGATTCTCTCGCTTGCGCGATGACTTTGCCCCATTATCTGCTCGGCCTTCGGCATAAAGCCCTCGGTCCGATGGTCCAGATTAACAATCAGCGTTCCAGCTTCGTATCTGACAACTGTACCGCTTACAATATCGCCTTTTCGCTGCACAAAGTCGGCATAAATACTGTCCCTCTCATCCGCTCTTATCTTCTGTATCATTACCTGCTTTGCGGTCTGGGCGGGGATTCGGCCGAGCCGCCTTATATCGATTTGCTCACCGTTCTTGAACGCGGTAACCTTGCCGCTCTCTCGCTCGATTTGCACGGCTATCTCGCTGTCCGGCTCGCCGAAGTGCTTTCGAACGGCGGAGACCATCGCTTCTTCAAGGTCGACAAATATAGATTCCTTGTCGATGTTCTTATCACGGGCTATATTCTCGACGATTCTCAATAATTCCTGGTTCATATCACTTCGACTTCCTAACTAAGTACAAATTTACCTCGTTTTGCCGTCCCGGCACCAGAACTCAATATCCGGCGCCGAACAAAAAAAGTGGAAACTTAAGCAGTTTCCACTCTTCTGACAGGCACCAAAAAGAACAGAGGTTGTATTTCGCCTTTACATTACATCGCTACCTCCAATACTGTAGCCCATCTTGCCCGCCAAAGGCGAACGGCAAAATGGGAATCCAGCAAACAACCTCGTTCATCGCTCGCTGCCCTCA
>CAZUTR010000251.1:0-4229 GCA_964623545.1 uncultured Pirellulales bacterium
TACCCTTTTCGTTTTCTCAACAGAGCCAAGCCGCCCAGACCAAGCAATAAAACAGTCGCCGGTTCGGGAATGAGTGTGAAACGCATATTCGGTCCGTCGAAGTAGTCCGGGTAGGTCGGACCATACGTGTTTGTCGGAAACGTTGGCGGCATGTCTGTGCTGTTTCCCCACACTGACTGGTAGAAGCTTATCAAGCCGCCACCGCCGTCGAATGTGGGCCCAGGACCACCGTTGTTGCTGTTGTGTTCTTTGTTGTTACCCAGGTGGAAGCCATAGGCGGCGATGGTGTATCGACCAGGCGCCAGTGCAAGCGGAGTATCCAGCGGCTTGAATAGGTACGCGCCACTCAGCGTGCCCGGATTGCCAGCCGTGAAATCCATCTGTACAAGTGGTGTTTGAGCTGCATCGAAGATTACAGTCGAAAGCGTGGCGCCGCCCTGAATACCATCTAGGCCACTGTCGTACACACCAAGTTCGAGGACAAGAATCCCCGGGCCAGTGACGTCGAAGTCCATTCCAACGCTACTCCATGCTTGATTTCCGACATTTATATTTGCCGTATGCATAGTCGTTATCGCGTTTGCTCTCGCTGACATCGGAGCTGCTGCCACAAGGGCCATCAACACGAACGTCATTAACATTAGTTTCGTCAGCGTCTTCATATCTTGCCTCTTTTCTTGCCGTTCTTTCGCGACAAAATGCGCAAAACTTTATGCGCACACCTTTCAATGTATTTAGAGTTAATACCTCCTTGTTTTAGTGAAGTAGCTGGAAATGCTGCTTCTCATCACCGTCCTTGTTCAAGCATATATGCTATATAATTTGGCTGAAAAAGTCAAGAAAAAAGTCCCATAAATGGGCATCTTTTTGGGAAAGTAGGAAAATGAGAAATTTACCCTGATTTTTCGGTTAAAAATGGCCATAATGAAAAAAATCCTCTTTTTTATACGGCAGGTTTCTTTGGGGGGAGATTCGGTATATCCTGGGATATATATCGCATTTCAAATGATAAACGGGTGCTTAAAAGGTTATTAAACAGGACTAGCCCTTTTCACTTCCCTCCTTAAAAGCACCCGCTGTATTCGGATAAATCTGTACCCTGCGTTTTTTTAGTAAGACCAGGCCGACGAGGCCGAGAAGCAAAATCGTGGCCGGTTCGGGAATGAAACATGCAGTTCCATCATCCTGGAAATACCATTGACCGTTTAGATATGCATAGGGCACACCGGGAGCCGAAGAGGGATATACATCATCAATTCGCCACGCACCATAATAACCATTTACTCCTCGGAAGAAAACATAATCACCTTCGTAAGCTGCAACAGCGTGAGATTTAACATATGGGAACACCGATGCATCGGCTATGGTAGTGATGTCGGATAGCCCAGAGTACACATATACATCTGCATTTGACCAAGAATAGTCGGAACCATAAAACCATCCACTATTGTAGTAGGCGCGCAAGGACCACTCATGTTCAAGATTATGGATTCCATCGCCCCAACTAAAAATACACCTGGACTCAGGAAGGTCAATTATAGGTCCGGTCAAGACAAGCGACTTTGCACATCGGCAAAAGATGAAAATCATAGACAAAATAAGAAAAAGCGTTTTTAGTTTCATCATATCTCCTCACAGAAATATTTTGCGTTTTTTAAGTAAGGCCAGGCTGCCGAGACCAAGAAGCAAAAGTGTGGCGGGTTCTGGAATAAGAACAATTCGGGCATCGTGTCCGATATAAAAATCGTTATCAATCAACTCGCCACTTTGAAGCGTGCCAGTAAGGTGCCTCAATGGTTCGCCCCAGGGGTCGCCTCCATATATACTTGTGAGCTCTCCATAGCCAAAGGGCATTCCATCGACTGCAAAATCATAGCCAAATATTTGTATCATACTCTGTTCCCATAGTTCCAACCAACCACCTATTGAACCTATTGACCCGCCGGAGATATCTACCCGGCTTGAACCTCCGCTGCTAAGCACGAAGGTTATTGATCCTCCAGAGATATTTACCTGGCAGGAATCTATGCAACCAAGTAAGTATACTGAGCCACCAAGGATATTTATCTTGCTGTTTTCGTGTCCAAATATGAAACTTGTGTTTGCACCATCCAGCCAGTTCACTGTGGTGTACATCTCCGGTGTCTCATGGTCCACCCAAACATCTTCGTCAATTTCGTAGTAGATATCGTGCGTCAAGCCATCTCTAAAGTGGATTGCCCCAAAGGCGGGACAAACGCACAGAAACAATACTACCTCCAATACAAGAAGGAACTTATTTCCCATTGCACTTCTCCTCCATGTGTTCTTTAGCGGAAAATAATAATACTGCTTTTATGATAATTTTAAATGTGGTTCCTCCACGTGTTTCTATCCTCGCCCTCGCCCCTGCCGCAGAGGCGGGGCTCGTCCGTGATGTAAATAGTATAAAAATTATAGGGCGAAAAGTCAAGGAAATTAGGTTTAAAAATTGGGTTTTTATCGGAAAAAGCTGTTATTTTCCTAAAAACCGTGTTCCTATAGGGTTGACTTTTGCGACTACTCGGGTTATACTTAGTATAGGAGTTCCAACGATGGAAGCCGATAGTACGCAGAAAAATGAGAATGAGCAGATAGCGACCAGTATGGCCTGTCCCAAGGGCTGGATTTGTCGCGATAAAGGCCTGGAGGAGATTGCCGCGGCCGGTGTTGTAATTGTAGGGGACACGACACTGCTTGAATGTTTCTCCGAGGACGCGAAGTTCTGTCAGTTCAGCAGATCTTACGGTGAGGGTTATTTATGCCAGTGTCCTTTTCGATACTATGCCGCCAAGGAATCCAATGAATAAAAGCTGAATTGCTATTCAGGATTGGTATTCAGTAGCATTAACTCCGCCTGTCACAGAACCTTTCTTTTTTGTTTTTGAGTCCCCAAGGGGGATATCAAATGTAAAGTATTTTCTTAGTCGAAGGGTAGTTTTACGCCGCCAAGGAATCCAACGAATAAATAGCTGAATTGATATTCGGATGGCCTGACCCCAGAAAACTGTACCATTGCAATTAGAAAAATCCAAAGGTGGCTTGGGGAAAAGCTGGGGAATATATTCATCAAATAAAAAAAGGACTGAATTGTCATTCAGTCCTTCGAGGTTGGATATGGTTGTTTATCGTTTTTTCTTAAACAATCTATCAAACATGGAATCTACTGCTTTTTCCACTTTCTCCTCGACTTGCTTCTCAATTTTTTTAGTTTGCTTCTCTTTTTTCGTATGCGTTTGTGTTTGATTCTGCTTACTATCATTATGGACTGCTGTATTCTTTATCTCTACACATTGACGTTTCAACTCAGGTGAAATTGGAACGAATCGATAAAACCGATACCCAGCGGTCGGGGAGTTACATGTATACAAAATAAGTCTGTGTGGGAGTGAGACTATCCCTTCCAAATCTTTCTTGAATCCTATGTAAACCTTAACATTGTAAGTATATGTCGATTGAGCCTGAATCTTAGGGCCTTGCCAGCCCTTTTTATCAGATGTAATAAACCTTCCATCTTCGAATTGTGCAGCAAGGGCATAGCGATTCATAGTGTGGGCGTTGTAATCGTCATTCCTAACTATAAGTGGTAAAGTAAAAACGAACCTTTTTTCTACATCTGGAGTATCCGTAAATTCATCCTGAAGCATCAGATTTCCCACACGGAAAGAAATATCCTTGTTTAAGCGTACTTCATCTCCTGGTAAAAGCAGTTGTTCAGGAGTTATTTTAAATTCAAGATTGGGAAATGTGGGATTAGCAAAATCCAATTCGAAACACACTTTTTTCGGTTTGTCCCCTTTATCCAACCAATTCCAAAAATCTCTTTCTATCTCAATCTTGGAAACAGGTGCTATACTGGATATTCTAGTAATTTCTATTGGAATTACCCAGGTGAAGCCACACGGTAATCCTTCTAAATGAAGCGGTCCATATCTAGGTGTGTATATTCCTCTTCCCCAAACATGGAAATATTTTTCATATTTGTTTTGCCGGTCATCAATGATTCTTAATTTAAATCCTCTTTTAGAGATATGCCATTGCTCGGCAATCCGCCGAAAAGCCAACCAAACCGTAGCAGTATTAGACTCACGCTCAATCTTGGCAATTGCGACACTAAGGTTATCATCGAATATAACACTATTATCAAGCGGCTTTACAGAGAGTTCAGCTTCATCTTCCGGTGAAGGCTCTTTAAGTTGTGGCTCGGACAT
>CAZUTR010000252.1:0-4225 GCA_964623545.1 uncultured Pirellulales bacterium
GCACTCTCGAATTGGAAGAACCCTAAGTCGCTTGTTACCCAGAATGCTGACATATAGCTCTCTTCCTTCTATATATTCTTCGCAAATAGCCGGTTGCTCCCATCGCTGATGTATGAATTCCGCTCGTTCTATAAGTGCATCTTCATTGTTAACAACTGAGGCGTTGGATATGCCCTCGGAGCTATCTTCGAATGCAGGTTTTACAACCAGAGGATAGCGAAGTGACTTTGAAATACGAACTTTTTGCTGGGGGAAAAGAGTAACAAAACCCGGCACACGTATTTTATGCAGACTTAGAAGTTGCTTACACAACTGTTTATCTCGAGATATCATCAGTCCCTTGGTGCCTGCTCCGGTAAAGGGAATATCAATCATTTCAATAAGTGCCGCTATATTCTTGTCCAGGCGTCTATCACCGGCAAACTGCTCTGTGAGGTTAAAAACTATATCGGGTTTCTGTTTGATAAGGGTATTTACGAATTTGCCTATATCATCATCTGCTCCCAGTATCGACACATCATGCCCTAAATCACGCAGAGTACCAATTACATGATGTTCTGTAGTTGGCTCTTCAGGGGGTTCCGTGAAGTCAGGGTCATTAGGTAGTATCTCGGCGGCATCTAATAAAACAGTGATTTTTAGTTTCCTGCTCATAACTATTAACGTTTCTTATCTGAACTGAGAGTATCGCAGGCTATTGCCGCCAGCAGAGAGGTCATTCCAATCATGTTTTCAGCCTGTCCATCTATAGCATAAAGATTTAGCGCGTCACAGCGCTTTGCCAAAGTATTAACGAGCTGATAAATGTCATACTTTCGATGTCCAGTCCACTTAGCCAGGTAGTCAGCCAATACTTTTCGGTTCTGACGCAGAAGATTTGATGCCTTGACGGCTGAACTTCCTTCAGGAACTTTTGTAAAAAGTTTCATGAGACTATCGTCGTAAAATCCTTGGAATGAGCTACCGAGTTCCTTCCTTTTGTGTTCATAATAGGAGGCAAGAGTAGATATCTTACGGGATGCAGACCAGGGTGGCTTTCCCTGTGTTTTGACCACGGGTGGCATGGTTCCAACCTTTTCTATAAGACTGTCAATATATCTTAGCTTCTTGATAACCGGCCAGCCACGGTATCTTTGCTCCCATTTGTTATTGGGGTCAAGCCAAACAGCAAAGGTTTCTGCAAAGTCTTCGTCCGGATGCGCCTGGGCATAATTGCCTTCAAGGTGAATGACGTAACGCCTGGAATATGGTTGATAGTGGTAAGAATTTGAGTACTTTGCCGAGGATCGGCCGAAAAGCTGACGCCAGCGGCTTCTTGTATATAGCTTATAAGCGTAGTTCAAGGCGTGACCACATTCGTGTCGCAGCAGTTTCATACAGGATTCTTCGGTGCCGCCTTCAACATCGAACATCATTTCCTGTTCGATATGCATCAAACGCGGATGCGCAAGAAAAAAAGGAATTCCTATGATTGGTTCCTTATCAGGGCAAAGCCATTCATCAGCCAGATAACAGGGGGGGTGAAAAAGTATTCCTTTAGCATCGAGTTGCTCATAGAAGCGGTTTATGAGCGGTTCGAACCACGAATCGGCGATACTGACGCCAAGGTCCCGAATCCTCATTTGTAAGATTTCTTCGTCGGAGAGTTTCTGCCAGTTTTGAGATTTTACTTTGTCCGCTATCATCTATAAATACTTTTTCAGAAAACGTCTAAAGACGCTAATAAAAAAACACTTTGAAAGTACATAGCCTGGAGAAAATGTCATTACTTTAGCTTATTTTATAGCATATATTCTGAGCTTTGGCAAGAATATATACGGTCATAAATCAGGTTAAAAGGTGTTTGTTTTGATGTGCCTTAGTCTTTTATACCTAGGTCATTTTTTGTGAGAATGGATTCGAATTTGTAGCCGACCCGGCTGATGTTTTCTTCGGCGCCCTGCCTGCGGTCGATAACACAGACGATTTTCTTGACCGTTGCGCCGGCTTCGGTGATTACTTTCGCGGCTTCTATGACCTGGCCACCGGTGGTTGCGATATCTTCAACAAGCAGAACTACATCATCTTTTTTCAGAACACCCTCAATTAGTTTGCCGGTACCGTAGCCCTTTTTACTGTTGCGGACAATAATCCAGTTTTTGCCGGTCTGAATAGAGGTTGCTGCAGCGAGGGCCACGCCGCCTAATTCGGCACCGGCTATTAAAGTAACATCGTCGGTCAGATGTTGTGCAAATTCCTTGCCGAGTTCTTCGAGAATATCCGGACAGGTTTCGAAAAGATATTTGTCGAGATAGTATTTACTACGCTTGCCGCTTCGCAGAACAAAATCACCCTCCAAATATGCGGTTTCCTTGATGCGCTTGATTAACTCTTGCCTCGTCACAGTGTTTGCTCCTTTATACGTTGAGTTCCACAGTTCTGTTAAGCTCTTTGCGATATTTTTTTCTTATTGGTGCAACAATTTCGGTGATGAATTCATCTACCTGCTTTGGTGCCCTGCCGATGTAAGCTTTGGGATTTAAGACTTTTTCAAAATTGACTTTGCTAAAAGCCGAGTCTTTTTTCAGTCGGTCAATCAGGTCGTTGGTTTTGCCGAGCTTTTTCACCTGTGAGGCGGCGGCTTGCGAGTGCCGTCTTATTTTTTCATGCAGTTTTTGCCTATTGCCGCTTGCCTTTACCCCTGCCATTAAAATATTTTCCGTCGCCATAAAGGGAAGCTCGGCCACAATATGCGATGCTATTACCTTCGGGTACACAACTAGGCCATCGAGGACGTTTATCAGAATTTCCAGAATACCATCGGTGGCGAGAAATGCCTCGGGGATAACCACCCTTTTATTTGCCGAGTCGTCGAGCGTCCTTTCAAGCCATTGTTCGGATGCAGTCATCGGTGGACTTGTCGCGAGAGATAATACGAATCTGCTAAGAGCGGTCATTCTCTCGCAGCGCATTGGGTTTCTTTTATAGGCCATTGCAGAAGAGCCGACTTGAGTTTTCTCAAAGGGCTCTTCAATCTCTTTGCGGTTTGCCAGAAGACGAATATCATTGCAGAACTTATGCGCCGACTGTGCTACCGATGCAAGACAGTTTACTATAAGCGTATCGTTTTTTCTCTGATAGGTCTGACCGGTTACAGGACAGGTCTTTTTGAAGCCAAAGGCGGCCGCGACCATTTTATCGAGCTGCTTGACCTTATTGTGGTTTCCGTTGAAAAGTTCCAGAAAAGAGGCCTGCGTTCCGGTTGTACCCTTAACTCCTCGAAAAGGCAAAGTTTCGAGTCGGTGCTCGATTTCCCGCAGGTCCATCACGAACTCATAACACCAGAGAGTGGCTCTTTTTCCGACGGTTGTCAACTGGGCCGGCTGGTAATGTGTGAAGCCGAGTGTAGCAAGTGAGCGGTGCTTTTGTGCGAATTTAGCCAGCATATTTATCACGGCGGCGAGTTTTGCCGCGATTACCTGCAGAGCTTCACGCATAATTATCAAATCGGCGTTGTCACCGACATAACAGCTTGTAGCTCCGAGATGAATAATCGGCGCTGCTTTTGGTGCAACCTCGCCGAAGGTATAAATATGGGCTATAACATCGTGGCGAAATTTCTTTTCGTATTTTGCAGCTTTTTTGAAATCAATGTCGTTGAGATGTTTGGCCATCTGGTCGATTTGAGTCTGTTTTATATCGAGGCCGAGTTTTTTCTGTGCCTTTGCAAGCTCCAGCCACAGACGACGCCAGGTACTGAATTTTTTCTGCGCACCGAAAAGCTCCGACATCTGCCTTGAGGCATTTCTCTCAACAAGCGGACTTGTATAGACATCCTTATTATTGGTCATCATTTACGTCCTTTATTTGGCTGATTGTTATTTTAATTTTGCCAGCCGTTCGGCTAACAGCTTCTCAATCTCCTGAATATCCTCATCACCTAATTTCCAGTCACCAGAAGTAGCGGTTTCTTCGATTTGGTCGGGTCTTCTTGCGCCGACAATGGCTGAGGTGACCTCATCTCTGCGAAGGACCCAGGCGATAGCCAATTGGGCAAGAGTTTTTCCGTTTCTCTCAGCGATGGGGTTGAGCTTATCGACAAGTTCCAGCGTAGCTGTAAACTGCGGCTCGTGGAATTCTGGACTTCTTCTGCGATGGTCGTCGAGAGGCAGACCTGAAAGGCGTTCCTGGGTGAACTTACCGGTAAGCAAACCTCTTGCCATTGGGCTGTATGCAACAATGCCGA
>CAZUTR010000253.1:0-4210 GCA_964623545.1 uncultured Pirellulales bacterium
CCAAAGTTGGTAATATATGTAATACTTTGGCTCCTATGGTTTTGCGAAATATGCTATCGCTGGCTCTGCAAATTAGCTTTAATAGATATATCAAAAAGAATCGGATATCTTTTGGCTTCTATAACATTACTTCTTGCCTTACTTTATTTTAGATATGAATCCAGTCAAAGAAGGAAAGTGGAACGATATCAAGCTTGGCAGGTAATCAATTCTGCGCAAGGAAAACCTGGTAGCGGCGGGAGAATAGACGCACTGCAAGATTTGGTTAAAGACGGGATTTCTTTGTCAGGTGTAGACGTATCAAACGCTTACCTATCTGAAGTCCAAATATCCGGCGCAGTACTTAAAAAAGCAAACTTTTCTGGGACATACCTTTGGCGAGCAGACCTTTCAGGTGCAATTCTTACAGATGCAGACTTTTCCAAGGCATATCTCTCCGAAGTAAATCTCTCGGGGGCATACATTAAAGGTGCAGATTTATCAGAGTCAAATCTCAGTAATGCAGACCTCTCAGAATCGTATTTAAATAAAGCGAATCTAAGGAATGTTAAGGAATGGCGGTCGATTTGGAAAATAGAAGGCGCAAATATATGGGGAATCGAAAACCCACCTGAAGGATTTGTGGAATGGGCCAGGGAACACGGTGCTGTCGAGATTAGAAGTATAGATGAGTGGGATGAATGGAAGAGAAAGCGTCTGAGGGAAAAGGAAAAAAAGGAAGTTTCTAATCTTACAGAAATTAGGCCTATTCCTGGAGGGGTAGCGCGTTAATTTTTAAATCTCCACATATCCATGGTCATGTCCTCAGCGGCTACATAGTCAACGTGCCAGTCGATATACAGGCAATGGCATCCATCTCTATGTCGGTTCCTCGCCACCCGTCGTTCGTCACTGTCAGGCCAAGGCAGATGCTCTCGTTTCCAGACGTCAAACATACCGATAGCAGCTGCGTTCGAAGTATCCAGTTTCTCAATTATTTTTGTCCAGCTGGCATGCTCGTAGTCGGCGAGGTATATAGTAGTATCCCGACGCTTATAAGGTGTTAATCTGACCATTTCATTTAATTCCTCTCCAATCATTTCCCCTTCCTCGTTGAATTTGCAGTTGTTAATAACATAGCAAACGGTCTGTTTTTTGTCAGGGTAGCTGGGACAGCGATATATCTTAACTTTTCGGTAGTCATAATCGACTGGCCTTCTACCCAGGTGGGGCATGAAAAGGTCAAACCAGGGATATATGCCATTTTCCGGGTCGTATACTTCTATGCCACGCGGGAGAAATGAATTCCAGTTCTCAGCATATAGATTGGCAGCTACGCCTATTTGTCGAAGGTTGCTTTTACAGACTGCGGCCTGCGCCTGTTTACGTTTATTTGACAGAGCTGGTATCAATATCACCATAAGAAGGGAAATAACTGCGATTATCACCAGCAATTCTATCAAAGTAAAACCAGTGTCGCAAGAGCTCTTTTGCTTAAAGCTGTATTTTAGATTTCTTTGACTCCTATGGTAGGAGTAGCGGTGTATAAAAGCTGCATAGTATTTTTCTTTGTACATGACAGTCTTTCACCATTCTATATAATAATTTTTCCCTTTTCCTTATATAGACAAGTATATAAGCTTTATCCATTCCTGATTTTCTCTTCACAGTATAGGGAAACAATACGAGATTGTCAAACTTTTGCGGGAACGGCCATTGTTTTTTCGGATGGCAAAAACTCCCAAATAAATCCCAACAATAAGACGTGGAGTTACTAAAACATGGTAAATACGGAGACTTTTAATTGATTATTTCTCTTTGACCTCGGTGGCCAATTGAAACACCCTACACTCCGCGAAGCCCTTTTAATTGCCTTGCCCCTGCATGCATTAGCCAGGGGTCAACTAAAAACTTAACACTCATAATTCAAAACTTTACTAACCGCTGTACGCTGCACGCTATACGTTGGAACACGTGGTAAATACGGGAATCGTGCTCGTTATTGTGTCAGAAACGGATTTTTTAGGAATTTTGGATATATTTAATTTATTTTTGTTGCCAATCGAGAGGATATATGGTATAATGTTTTTTTGTCGAGCATATTCTTTCATCTCTCAGGGATATCCTCCAAAACAAATGTGTGAGAGATATTTTAGATTGACGGCCTATATAAAAGGCCCAGGAGTATTGTAGTGAGTACAGGTATAGTAAAGTGGTTTAGTGGCAGTAAGGGTTTCGGGTTTATCGTCCCTGACGGCGGTGGTGAGGACTTGTTCGTTCATCACTCAGAAATCAAAACAGATGGTTATTCGAATCTGGACGAAGGCCAGAAGGTAGAGTTCGAGACTGGCCAGGGCAAAAAAGGGCCCTGCGCAGTCAACGTTTACCCCGGATAAAACAAAAGCTGATTGACACTAAACAAAGGGCTCCACACAGGAGCCCTTTTATATTTTCTTCTTTTCAAATAAAAAACAACATACAGCCCGCGAAGCACTTTTAATTGCCTTGCCCCTGCATGCATTAGGCAGGGGTCCTGCCCCTGTATGTTTTAGACAGGGGTCCACTTGCCCCGCATAAAGAAAACCGCAACGCAAACTTTAAATGATGCTTGATATTTAATTTTCTTATCCCTTCTCCCTTTGTGCCTCTGTTCCTTTGCTCCTTAGTGCCTCTTTTTTATTAATTTACTTGAAAATCAGGCCATATCTGGTATAATACTAACAACTGGGGGAGGCCCCGGAATCGGGGCTGCGGAGAACCGCACGAACAGGGCCGGCGCCCAAGTCAAATATTCAACTAAAATTCGTTTTGAACATTTGTTATTTGGATTTTTGAAATTGTCTCGGATTTCGATATTAGGATTTCGGATTTCTCGCTTTTGTCCACCTTCGTCAGACACACTATGCGACCAAAAGCGAGCAATTATAGAAAACAAACCCAATTTCCCGGATACTCGAATAAATGTAATTGCTGTATAGACAAGGAATTATAGAAATGTACGACTCGTCAGACACCGGAAAAACAAACCCAAACAAACCCAATTTCAAACGCGACCTTACAGGAATGCGCCATCGCAAATCAAAAAATCCTTGTCTTCTATCTCATAATTATAGTATTATTATTAGTTTTAATGGAAATCTGAACGGAGACCCGAAATGACCGAAACCGGCAATATTCGAAACATTGTACTTTTAGGGCACGGCGGAAGCGGAAAAACTTCTATCGCTGAGGCAATCCTGCACATAACCGGCACCACTAATCGTCTTGGCAGCGTTGACGAAAAAACGAGCACTTGCGACTACTATGATGAAGAAAAGGAGCATCAGCATTCGATTCAATCAGCAATAGTCCATGCCAACCATAACGGCAAATTGCTCAACATAATCGACACGCCGGGCTATCCTGATTTTGTAGGGCCGGCTATCAAGGCAATACCAGCAGCTGAAACGGCGGTCATCGTCATCAGCGCAGCTGCCGGCATAGAAACAAACACTCGAAAGCTCTTCGAGCTGGCCTCAAATACTAATAAGCCGCGGCTGATTGTCATAAATAAAATCGATGCCGAAAATGTCGACATGCGCGAACTGTTGAAAAACATTCAGGAGAGCTTCGGCTCACAATGTCGTTGTGCAAACCTTCCCGCTACAGATAAATCATCTGTTATCGACTGTATCGAAAATGACAAGGGTGATTCACCAATAATGGATGTAAATCAGGCCCACACCGAACTTATCGAGAGCGTAATCGAAGCTGATGACAACCTTATGGAAAGTTACCTCGGCGGTGAAGAAATTCCCACAGATAAAATAGCTTCAGTCTTTGTCAAGGCTCTTAAATCCGGTACGCTCATCCCTATAGTCTTCACCAATGCCAGAAAAGAGACAGGCATTTCTGAATTTCTCGATATGGTTGTTAAATACACACCTTCGCCGCTCCAGGCGGAACCGGCAAAACTTAAAGATGGTGATAAAATAACCGACCTCGAGGCAAATGCAAGCAAACCTCTCGCAGGTCTGGTCTTTCGTGTCAGCTTTGACCCACGGTCAAATATGAAGTTCTCATCAATTAGAATTTTCAGCGGCACTATTAAATCCGATACGAATCTCCGGCGCAACGATGAGAAAAAAGGTATCCGTCCCGGTCACATCTTAAAATCTCAGGGTGGTGAAACAGAGGAAATCGAATCAGGCATTGCCGGTGATATTATAACATTAGCCAAAGTGGAGGAGCT